>NZ_NUQC01000071.1:0-10345 GCF_002585125.1 Bacillus sp. AFS029533
GTGCTCGACTCCTATGGGATAAGCGGGAAGGCTGAGACCCCGCAGGCTTGCCGAGGAGGCTAAAGAACCTCGCCCCATGGAAAGCGAGCATCCTGTAGTGGAAATCAACATCACTCTACTCCTTTACGAAAATTTGGTAACTTAATTGAAAAGGGTCTTTTTCAACAACATAAAAAAAGTTATCCTACTTAAAGGATAACTTTTTTGTTTATCTTATATCGTTATTCAGCAGTTTTTTCATCTCGATGAACTACTTCTAACTTCCCTGTATGTGGGTCAATTACTAGACCATGAATTTCAACCTCTTTTGGAACAAGTGGATGGTTTTTAATAATTGAAACACTGTGGTTAACACTGTCGTATACATTCGAAAAACCAGTTAACCATTTATCTAAATCTAGACCTGAAAACCCTAAAATTTCAAGGTTTTCTTCTTTAATTCCTCGTTCAACCATTTTTTCTTTTATTCGTGTAGGATTTGTATTCCCCATTCCACACTCATGGTGACCGATTACTAATACTTCTTTAGCCCCAAGTTCATAGATTGAAACTAGAATACTTCTCATAACTGAACCAAACGGATGGGCAATAACTGCACCAGCTGTTTTAATCATTTTCACGTCACCGTTTCTAATATCAAGAGCCTTTGGTAAAAGTTCAACTAGACGTGTATCCATACAAGTAACAACTACTACCTCTTTATTCGGAAACTTTGAAGCTGTGTATTGCTCATATTCCTTATTTTCAACAAACTTCTTATTAAAATCTAAAATCTGATCTAACATCTAAATTTCCCCTCCAAACAAAAATAAAGAGCATTTTTCCTATACTTATATTGAAGGAAAAGCTCAAAATATACAACCATTTTGCACTCATTTATAGTATTATTCTAAAATTATGTTTTCATTTATACCGTTTTATTTTTATTTTTTAATATGGAAAATACACACCTAATCGAATTGCTTTATTATTATTTCCCTATTAATTTAGATCAAATTTTTTTATTTTTAAAGTTTATATTGTACACTAGATTTAGTCTTTAATAAGGAGGGAATTAAAATGAAGTTTGAACATTCTATTGCATTACATAATGGAGTTAAAATGCCTCAATTAGGTTTAGGTGTGTGGCGTGTGTCACCAGAAGATGGTGTAGATGCTGTCCGAACAGCTATCGAAATAGGTTATCGTCATATTGATACTGCAGCTGTCTATCAAAACGAAGAGCAAGTAGGTGAAGCAATTCGCCAATCTGGTGTTGCTCGTGATGAACTTTTTATTACAACAAAAGTTTGGAATGCTGATCAAGGGTATGATTCAACTTTAAAAGCACATGAAGAAAGTCTTAAAAAATTAGGCTTGGACTATGTTGATCTTTATTTAATTCACTGGCCAGTAAAAGAAAAATATTTAGATACATATAAAGCATTAGAAAGACTTTACGATGAAAAGCTTGTGCCAGCAATTGGTGTTTCCAATTTTCATGTCCATCACTTAGAAGATATTGCAGCTCATCGTAATATTAAACCAATGGTCGATCAAGTCGAATTACACCCAATGTTTCAACAAAACGAATTACATGAATATTGTCATAAAAACGGCATTGCATTAGAAGCATGGAGCCCATTAATGCAAGGTGGCGAAGCTTTAACAAATCCTGTTATAAAAGAGATTGCGGATCAATATGGTAAAACAACTGCCCAAGTTATCATCCGTTGGCATTTGCAACGCAATGTAATCGTAATTCCTAAATCAATTACACCTTCACGAATTCAAGAAAACTTTGAAGTATTCAACTTCGAGCTTTCATCAAATGATATGCAACAAATTGCTACACTTGATGCAAATAAACGTGTAGGTCCAGACCCTGATAATTTTGATTTTTAAGAAGCTGGATTAAATAATTAGAAATTCAGATGATTTTTTAAAAATGGCTACCTCATTGAAAGGTAGCCATTTCCATTATTTAAATTCCAAGTTCTCCTTTAATTGTATCTATTGTTTGCGTTTTGTATTTCTTCTTCGGAATTGGTGCATTTTGGTTCGATGGATTTTGTTTTAAGTAATTTTTTTCTACGAATTGGAAATCTGTCGCGTTTACTGTTCCATCATTATTTATATCTGCACTTCTTTTATTTGTTCCCCAATATGTTTGAATATAAAGCGCGTCATAAACATCGATTACGTCATCCCCATTTACGTCTCCTGCAGTTGCTTTGTCGCTAAAGTATTGTAATGTCTGTCCCCAAATCGTACCATTCTTATCTAATCCGATCGGGATTTCACGCTTCACCGTAAAATGACCTGGTACTTTTAATTCCCAAGTAAACGATTTAGTCGTTAATGGTAGATTAGAAATTTTGTAATCGCCATAACTTACTAGAGAAGATGAGCCATCGTATACTTTACCATTTCCATCAATCACTCGAACAGTTGCACCAGAAGTTGTCCAATTCCAATTTCGATTATAAATTGAAGCCTCTGCACCTAATGTACCAAATACTTCAGAGAATGTTGGTTGGATCAACCATTCCATACCAGCTGAAGAAAGTGTAATTCGATTACCTTGATCATTCGTATAAGCAATTATTGGATTTACAGGTGCACTCACCGCAAATGTTGTACTCTTCACCTTTAATTTTAGGTTTATAGCAGGTATTTTTCCACTAACTGTTTTCGCTTCATCTAAAGCAAGCTTTACTTTTGAATTATTTCCAGACGTTTCAACAGTTACTGTTGCGCCTAAATCCTTCAATGCTTCATTTGCTTTCGCATCTAAAACCTCGAAGTTTTGACCTATATTATTAAGCGTCCATTCAGCTGATTTCAGATTTTGAACATTATTTAAAACAAACGTAGCATTAACCGTATCTCCCATTTTCACATTTACATTGTCAGTCTTCACATATCCGTAAGGCGACCCAGCTTTAACAAAGTAATAGTTTTTCTTTTGTGTCGTGTTATTTGCACCATCTAATCCATTTAAAGTATAGGTTAAGAGTGTACTTGATTCGTTCATTGGTACACTTAAGTCGATTTTCCCATCTACTCCTACAGGAAGTACAGGATTGAAGTTACCATTAACTGAATAGTTTACTTTGTTAATTGATTGATCAACTTTCATTCCGAATTCATTCATATTTGCAACTTCTTGATCAGTTACATTCACTTGAACAGGAATTGTTTTCTGACCTGGTTGATATTCTATAACAGGTGACTCATTTCCATCAAATGATGTCGACATTGTCGGGATATTATTGTCTATATATAAATCATTATAGTTAACGAATACTTTATCTCTAGCGCTCGTACCAATTATTTTAATTCGATATGGCCCCGGTTTTACATAACTTAATGTCGGCGAAATTGGCTGTGTTGTATTATCAGTATAAGCATGGTAAGTACCATTAAAGAAAGCACTTAGTAAATAATTTGTCCCATCGTATGACGAACTTAGATCAATTGTTCCAATAACACCTAAATCATTTCCTGTCTTTCCATCTTGTAATACGATGTCCATTCGTTTCATAGGTGATTTAAAATTAAAAATCATATCAATAAATTGATTTGCACTAAAGCTACGTTTCACATGTAAAAATGAAGGTGACATTGATTTATAAGATAATGTCGTTGAATTGAATCCTTCCTCTGTCGTGCGAACACTAAAAGGAATTCGATATTGTTCATTCTTGTCATCTTTATTTGTTACAATAATATACCCTTCATAAATTCCTGCCTTAGCATTTGCTGGAACAGATATAGAAACAGGTATTTTCTTCGTATCTAGAGATTGAACTTTAATTTCTGTAGGTATACTTACACTGACACCGTTTTCGCTAGCATTCAGGGAGCCATTAATACCTGTTTGAAAGTTAACATCTACATTAAATTTCTTTAGTTTATCTTCCACATTTGTAAAGTTTACTTTCTTTTCTACTAAAATATCTTCATTTGCATAGTGACTACCAAAGCTAAGTCCACCTGTTAGTTCTTTTACTTTTAAGTTCTCACCATTTAGAGGAAAAACTGTTTCATCTTGGACTTGTATTTTCATTCCAGTATGAACAGCCCTATAAGGATCTACACGACCTGCACCTACATCAAAGACACTATAGCTATCTGCTAAAGGCTTAGCAGTATTCATTAATATCGTTTTTATGTCAGCAGGTTCAAGCGCTGGATTTGCTTGAAGTAATAAAGCAGAAATACCTGTAACATGAGGTGCTGCCATAGATGTACCTGACATACGAGAATAAGCGTACTTATAATTTGTTTGGTCGTTTTTATAAATCGAATAAGCAGGCACGCTTGATAACACACTTACACCAGGAGCTGTAATTTCTGGCTTCATATCGTAATTACTTCTAGAAGGTCCACGTGAACTGAAGCTAGCAAGTTTATCTGCATCTGTATTAACTTCTTTCAAATCTTTAAAAGTCAGTTTAGTATGGCCGGCTGCTAATTTTGCTTTAAAATCTAAACCTTGTTCATAACTCATTGAAAATGCAGGGATAAAGTTTTGCTCCTCTTTTACGAATTGTGATGGGCCAGCGTTTGGAATATTACTATAAGCAATGATTGCACGTGCTCCGTGATTTTTTGCATAGACAGTCTTGGATTGCGTACCAATTACACCTGTACTTACAAAAACAACTTTTCCAGCTACGTCTTTATTTAAATAATCAGAGTCATTTCCAACCCCTAAGTCTACTACATCTAAAGTTTGACCGTTAAAAACTTTTAAGTCTGAAACAAAATCATTATAGAGAGTACTTAATTGAAATGGTGTTTCTATTCCGTTAAGAACACCTGTATATTTAGTAACTGGAATAGGTGCACTACTTGCTCCTACTGTTAATGCAAGTGCTGCAGCCCCTGGTGAACCTAGTGTATAAGAGTTCGGTCCGCTATTCCCCGCTGAAACTGATGCCGTCACACCGTTAAGTACAGCATAATTTATCGCTGTGCTAGTCGGATACATTGGATCATTAATGTTTGCTCCTAGAGAAAGATTAATAACATCCATTTTATCTTCAACTGCTTTTTCAATTCCAGCTAAAATATCTTCCAATTCTCCAGTCCCATAAGGTCCTAAAACACGATAAACAAAAAGGTCAGCATCAGGTGCAATTCCCTTAACAGCCACACCACCAGTATTTTTGGCTCTACCTGCAATCGTTCCCGAAACATGCGTACCATGACTTGTATAGTAAGGTGAAAGATTTTGATCAGTCTCAGGACGACCAGATTTTTTCCAATCGTCATATGTAGTTTCCATCGGGTCTGGATCATTATCTACTAAGTCATATCCTCCTTTAAATGCATCCTTCAAATCAGGGTGATTATAATCAACTCCTGTATCAATTACGCCGACTTTTACCCCTTTGCCTGTAATCCCTTCTTCATGTAGCTTATCTACACCTAAAAATGGTATACTCTCTATTCTTTTAATTGAATCTTGTTCTTCTGTAGAATCCGGAGTTTCTGGTGGATCTATAGAAAATTCAACACTTTTATAAACAGCTTGAACTGAATCAGATTTTAATAGTTTTTCAACTTCATTCGCTGGTAGTTTCATAGAAACCCCATTGTAAACAGTATCAAATGAACGAGTAATTTTATATTGATCCCTGCCGCTTTTCTCCTTAGAAGCTGGTAAGATTTTCGCTAAATCTTCTTCAAAGGCAGTATGATCATGTTTAACCCTATTCTTCGCCTCAGTGGAAGTTAAAGATTTCCCTTCTAATGCAGATTCAAGAATAGCAACCTTTTCAGGCTTGGATTTGAATTCGACAATAACAGATATATCAGAACTACTATTTAAGTCCTTTTTATCAAATCCTTGTAATCCATAGCTCTCCATCGATTTTAGCTTCGTTAAAGCATCTCTTTGTTCTTGGGTCAATGAGGCTAGTATTTGTTCAGATGATTTGCCATGTATAGTTGTTGCAGATACATAGTCTTTTTGACTTGTTGGTAATAACATTCCCAAAAATATGGCTGCTGCTGCAGAGCCTTTTAACACTCTACTAAACTTTTCAATTTTTGATCTCTCCACCTAATCCCTCTTTTCTAATGAATAACGTTTGTTCTCGTCCCTACTAAAACTACATTTACTAAGTAATCGCATACCAGAATATTGATATACATTACTCTGACCCATTAAATTTAATTATAATTTTTTCTAATATTCGGTCAATTGGGACATTTTTATCTATATTTTTCAAGGTTTCCGCCGTTTTCAAGTTATTTTCGACATATTTCTACCAAATAATTGTGCTGATTTATTAAAAGTTCTGGATTTTATAAAAAATTACAAAAAAAAAAAACGATCCTAACAGTTTTCACACTAGCCTTTAGGTTCGTTTTTTAGATTCAAATATTCTATTTAGATCATCAAATAAATTTCTATCCGTTCTTTCCCACCTCCTATATTGTTTCGTTTTAACTTTATTCCTTTAATTTCTCCTGTTCGCTTAATATGTGTCCCACCACACGGAACTTTACCAAAGTCTTTAATTTCCCAATATCTTCTTTGATTTTCTGGGTCATCAAACTCACTAAATATTTCTAAATCTGCTCCAATGAGCTCCTTTGCTTTTGTCTCTAAAAGTGGGAATGTTTCAGAGATTTTTCCATCCCAATAGAAATCAATTCTAGCTTTATCACTAGTAATATTTGCACCAATTTTTTCAGGATTATGATAGTTTTGATACATTAGCTCCAAGATGATTTCTGCAGCAAAATGTAGCTTCATAATTCGATATCGTTTCTCCCAATCGATTTCAATCACTACTTCTTGTCCTTTTTGAAGGTCATGATTTTCTGGTAAAGTGTAGATAATATCTAATCCGTCCTTCTTAGCTTCAATCACCTCATAATGACCAATTCTCCCTGAATCTGATTGTTGCCCTCCCGAAAAAGCATAAATAATGGTTTCGTTTAAAGTAACATTCCTGCCATCTACTTCCGTAACAATTGCAGTAGTTTTTGAAAGATAAGGATCTTCCCAAAATAATTTTTTTACTCCCATTGCTTTACTCCTTTTTCATTTTTGATTATGAATTTTGTTTCCACTAGCTGAACCCTTTTATAGTTAGTAAAAAAGGAACAATTTCTATAAATTGTCCCTCTACTAAATTAATCCATATAATTTACTTTGTTACAGCTTCACTACCTTTTACTAATTCAATACGTATTTTTTTCAGCCCATCTTTTTCATCAACATATGTACTTAAACTCCAGTTTGCTGCAAGTGTATGTTTAATTAGATTAATTGCTTCTTCAGATAAATAAATTCCTTGAATTGCAGTTCCCATATCTTCATAATCTTTTTCAACTTCAATGCCAAATTTATATCTTAGTAAAGTCATTAATGATCCTTTTGTTAAAAATTTGATTTGATAGCCATCATTAACAATTTTATTAAAATTTTCTTCATTGTTTTTGTACAGTTTTATTAATGTTTCCCAGTCAGGAAAACCATTACCATATTGATTTAAAAACTCGAAATTCTCTTCTTTCACAGCGTTTATTAACTGAATGTTTTCTACACCAGCACTACGTAAACTTTCAATCATAATTGCATTATTTATAGCAATGCTTACAAAGCTCATCTTTCTTCTCCCTCCGAATTAAAAGAATTTTCATTTTATTCAACTTTACCATAAAACAAGGCACTAAACTATTAAATTGATGTGACACCAAGTTAGAGAATAGGGAATGTTTAGTGAACTTTATTGAAAAAAAAAACCACAAGATTTTGTAACACATCTTGTGATTTTCTTCTTTTGGAGAATTTAGATACACATTTTATCTAAATAGTATTTAATGTGATGAAAGCAGTTGTGCCTTCTCCATTTTTACTTGTAATTTGTAGATTGCCACCATAGTTTTCAATTAGGTCTTTTGCGATTGATAAGCCTAAACCATTACCGCCGTTAGCTCGACTTCTCGCTTTATCAGCTCGATAAAATCGGTCAAATATATGATTAATATCTTCTTCTTTAATACCGATTCCGTTATCTATCACTTTGATTTCAATCTTGTTTGCAACTTGTGCTGTAGTTATATCGATAATGGTATGTTCTTTACTGTATTTAACTGCATTATCAAACAAAATAATTAATATTTGCATTAAATGTTCTCTTGCAATATTTGCTTTATCGACAATTTGATTAGGAGTGTGAAAGTGAATTTCCAAATCTTCATGTAACAGCTGATAATTGTTTATGATCTCATTTAATACTTCATCAATATTTGTTGGAGCATACTGTTCGATCTTTTCACTATTTTTTTCTAGCTTCGTTAACTGTAGAAGCTCATTCGTTAAAATAATCATTCTGTTTGTTTCATTAATACATGTATTTAATGAGTTTTCTAAAACAGTTTCGTCTTTTTTCCCCCAGCGATTAACAAGTGATAAGTGACCATGAATGATTGCTAAAGGTGTCCTTAATTCATGAGAAGCATCTTCAACAAAACGCTTTTGTCTTGTAATTGAAGCCTCTAACTCATCCATCATTTTGTTAAAAAGTAGACCGAGTTCAGACAATTCATCATTTGTTTCTCCTACAAAAACTCGCTCTTTTAATTGATTATTTTTTATTTTAATCATTGTTTGATTTAAATTTTTAATAGGATTTAATATTTTTTTAGATAAGAAATAACCGCTTAAAATACTTAAAATTAACGAAATGGTTGTTCCTAGAATGAGAATCATGAATGATTCTTTAATTAATTTCGAAAAGATTTCTACATTCATTGCAACTTCTAAAACACCATCAAAATTCTTATAATGTAACAGCTTACTATTAATTAAAATTTCTTGATTGTGTAGTCTATATTTTTGGATTTTACCGAAGTCTTTTTTATTAATATGAATTTTAGGCATCGTTCTTGAAACTGTAAATATTTCTTTTCCATCTTTATCGATTAATCGAATCATCTCATTATTTTGTATAATTTTTTCAAAATATGATTTGTTTTCTGCAAAAGAAGCCGCAGTAGGTCGTTTCGTTTTATATTCTTCATCTAAATAAGCTGACGTATCATATAATCTCTTTTCAATACGATGTTGCTGCTGATTCATGACTGACATTTGAATCAAAGCACTTTGAATAAGATTACATAATGTAAATATGACAAACATAAGCACAGCGATTGTAATTGTTATTTTCCATCTAATCGAAAGCTTATTTAACAAGGTAAGATCCACCTCTACATCCTCATTACATACCCAGTACCCCTTACAGTGTGAATATAGGTATTATTTTTATCATCTAGTTTTGTTCTTAAGTAGCTAATATAAACATCCACTACGTTTGTTTCAATTGTAGAGCCATAGCCCCATACAGTTTCTAATAAAATTTCTCTAGTTAATACACGATTTACATTGCTCATTAATAAATACAATAAATCGAATTCCTTTTTCGTTAAATCAATGATCGCTTCATCTTTTTTAACAACTCGAGCTGCAGAATCTAATGACAAATCTTTAAATTTTAAGCAGTGTAAATTTGTTGAACGATCGATGCGTCTAAAGATTGCTCGCATATGAGCTAAAAGTTCTTCAATAACAAATGGTTTTGAAATATAATCATCTGCACCACTATCTAAACCAGAAATACGATCAAAAACACTATCTCTAGCTGTAATCATAATAATTGGTGTATCTTTATGCGCTCTAATTCGTCTACAAACTTCAATACCACTTAAATTAGGAAGCATTAAATCAAGCAAGATTAAGTCAAATTCTTGGTCGATTGCTAGGTTTAAACCGTCTCTTCCATCATTTGAAATATGAACTTCATTTCCTTCATACTCTAACTCTAATCGTATAAAATTTGCTAATTCTTTCTCATCTTCTATAATTAATATTTTTTTCATATATTTTATCCCTCATTTTTTTTATAATAACATCTATAAAATTATTATTTGTATTGTATAAGGATATCTGTTTAAGATGAAAATGGCTTTATGAATATTTTAAAATTTAATTAGAGTTTTATTAGAAATTTTTAATAGTTTATCTTAATAATCTTGATATTACTACCTATTGTGTACATTTTCTAATAATTTCACTTAAAAACGATTAAAATTTATTTAAGAAAAGTCCAAAAGCTTTCCAAAAAATATGGTATAAGCTTTTTTATTTTAGGCTATTTTATGTAATTTTTGAAGTTATTTTCTCAATGTTAAAAAAAATGACTTTAGTATTTACTAAAGTCATTTCACACTGTTGAAAAACTTCCTTGTCAATTAATTTACCAAATTTTCGTAAAAGGAGTACAGTGATGTTGATTTCCACTACAGGATGCTCGCTTTCCATGGGGCGAGATTCTTTAGC
>NZ_NUQC01000072.1:0-1327 GCF_002585125.1 Bacillus sp. AFS029533
TCAAAGTTCACTTTGTCGCTTTAGAAGCAACTTTAATATAATAACATTTTGTTGAACTCTTTGTCAACAATTTATTTTTTTTTTGTTGTTCGAACTTGTTTTATCGTGACAACATAAACAAATATACCATCTCGTCCAAATGATTGCAAGCATTTTTTTACAAAAAATTAACAAAAGTTGTGTATGATCTTTTTTAAGATACTTTCTATGTATATTGTTCTATTATAAATTAGGATTGATTTTAGATTTATTAAAAGGAAACGCCACTCCAAAACGCTGCTTTCCCTTCTTCATATTTTAATTAAAAACCTTCTCAATATTAGGTTTGTCAATCCAAGTCCATTCATTGTAAATCATATCTATCCCTTATTATGTCGGGTGAAGTTGCCAATAAATTACACCCTCTGTCATCGTTAACATGAAAGACCGTTTTCTTATTAATATTGATAAAATATACTCTATGAAAAACCTCGGTCTAACTCCGAATTCTTCATTGCATATTGATTTTAGCAAAGAGTTGTATTGAATTCATACGTTTTACATTTTAAACTAAACCTATACGTTATATATGTTCCTACTTCGTCATCTTCAGGAAAAACTTTAATCTATAAAGTAGTGACTTCTCTACATATGATGAAAAGTTCTTTAATTTACGATTTGTTTACCTCTATCAAAATTATTTACATCTATTATGACAAAAATATCATCCGTTGGAGAGTGAATCGCCTCAAATAAAGTGATTGCTCTTTTATAACAATTTATAACAACCCAATATATATGGATTATCAGGATAATCATAATCCATTTCCCAATTGTAAAACAAAGGTGGACTAAGGTTCTAAGTCAGGAAATACTTCTCCCAAGAAGTCGTTAAGTATCATTCTAACACCTCATAAAATTAATTCAGTAAATCAAAAAAACAAAGACCCAGTATTGAGACTAGACAAACGTAAACAATCATAAGTAAATGCTATTTTAAAAACAAACTATATGAATAATTACTCTTTAATATCGGGTTTTGTATTTTCGTTACTAAGTCTAGATAATTAACGAGATACAATGTGATGATGTTATTTCCCAGTTTTCTTAAGCGTATCCTACAAAAAACCTAATCATGTCATCTGACTTCGATCATTCCTCGAGTTGATTTCTATTTAATAAGTAAAATTTAGAATAAAACTATCGTTTTCATATTTCAACACAAAAAAAAACATCAGCCTAATAGCTGATGTTTTTGGTAACCAGGCGACGTTCTACTCTCACAGGGGGAAACCCCCAACTACCATCGACGCTGAAGAGCTTAACTGCCGTGTTCGGTATGGGAACG
>NZ_NUQC01000073.1:0-20988 GCF_002585125.1 Bacillus sp. AFS029533
AGTACCTACTTTTGTAGTAGATGCACCAGGCGGAGGAGGTAAAATCTCACTTCAACCAAACTATATCGTCTCTCAAAGCAGTAAAAAAACCGTACTAAGGAATTTTGAGGGTGTCATCACATCTTATCCAGAGCCTGAAAACTATAAAGAGGATACCGCTGATGAGTATTTTTCACTAGTTTACCCTGATTATTTAAAGAAGGCAGCTAAGGTTGGTATTGCTAGTATCATGAATGATCAGGTGCAAAGTCTTATTCCTTCAGATTTAGAAAGAATGAAGAAGAGAGAACAATATCAAACAGATCCAACACATAGTTCATTAAAAAATAAACGAGAAAAAAGGGATGAACTAAAAGAGAAAAAGTTTCAATCACAAATTCAAAAAATGGATGGAAGTGTAAAGAAAGATGAATAATACTTTAAAATGTGATTGGTGCGGTGAGGAGAATGTACAGGAAACAAAAGCAGTAGTACATTGGGAATTACCGGATGGTTCCCGAGCAATCACAATTACAGGAGTACCATCATTTCATTGTGATCAGTGTAAATTTACCTATCAAAAAGAAGAGATGGTCAAATCAATAGAGGATCAGTTATTTCTCATTTCAACAAAATTACTTCCAGTTTCAGTTACATTTGATGAATTAATGAAGCAACCGAGATTATTAAAAAGAAATTATTTTGACTTCTCGTCATAGAACGAGTATTTTTAAAATATAAAATAAATCTGTTATAGTATTAAGCATATTCAAAAAGTAGTAATATTTTTAGAAAAACAGACAAAATAAATAATTAAACTGAGGGAGAATCATGAGAAAGTCATTTTACCATTATATGATGAAGCATAGAAACTATAAAATTCCTAATGAAATTGGAATATTGGCAGATCATCTTTTTAATGATCACTCATTTCCAAAACATTCTTCAAGCTATGACGAAATTAGCTCGTATTTAGAGTTTGATGGAACTTTCCATCAATCGATGAGCGTTTTTGATGAAGCATGGAACTTATATTTAGAAGATCAATAAGATGTGGCTTAGTTTAACTAAGTTGCATCTTTTTTTTATTGAACACTTTTACAGGATATCCCATTAATTTATTGATTCTACCATTTTTGAAACTAGCTATTATATTCTTACCTACAAAATAGGCTAATCCCTTTTTTTATTTACTATGAAAATGACAGACAATTATCTATCGGTTGCATAGTATACAGTAAAAACGAATTAGTCACGACGTATGGAGAAGGAGGTAAGAAGTATGACAAAGAAAAAACAACCAAAATATAACGTAGATGATATTGTCGTGATTACGTTATATGGTACTGTCGGTAAGATAACAAATATAAACTTTCTATTTTTATTGGGAATTCATCACTTACGTAAAATGCTTAATGCTAAGGTGATTATATGTTAGCAGCTATCTATCTCAGACTGTCAAGAAATGAAGAGCAAAAAGATGTAGATGAAGTTTTACTTAATCATAAAAACGCTTTGATTAAGCTTGCTAATCAACATAATTTAAACTATATCATTTATCAGGAAATTTCGAGTGGTGTAAATACGGATCGTGAGCAATTAAATTTATTGCTTAAGAAAATACATGAATTTGATTATTTGATCATTATGGATATAGATCGTCTTTCACGTGATAATGCACATGCTGAACAAATCAAGCAAGTATTAATCTTAAATGATATTAAAATATTAACCCCACAAGGTAAAATAGATTTATCCCAGGAAACAAATGAAATGTTATTTTCGTTTCAGGCTGTATTGGCTAATTTTGAATATAAGCAGATAAAAAAGCGGTTATCAAGAGGGAGATTAGCAGCAGCGGAGCAAGGAAAATGGGTAATGAGTAATAAAACCCCACTTGGATATCGAAAAAATTCGGAAAAAAAATTAGAAATCATCGAAGAGGAAGCAAAGATCATTCGACTAATATTCGATAAATCGTTTGAACGAGTTTCAGTCAATGAAATAGCACGGCAATTAAATAGGTTAAATTGGAGGAGTAGACAAGGTAAAATCCTTACTACATCACATATTAGCCAATTACGTACGAATCCTGTATATTATGGAGCCATACAGGCTAGAAGACGTATTCATAATAAAATTATAGATGAGGTTTTTATTGAAGATGCACATGAGGCAATCATAACAAAGGAGCAATTCTTTGCGGTTCAAACGATATTAGAAAATAATAAAAATGTTTATTTTCAAAACCGAAAAGAGGTACGTAGGTTACAAAATTTAATATACTGCAATTGCTGTGGGCGGAAGCGATATATTCAAAAAGATAATTCAAAAATTGATTTTATAAAATCATGTTCAAATAAAATATCAAATAATCAGTGTAAAGATCGTGGCTATAAATATCAATTGGTTGAAGAATTTGTTTTAAAAAGTATAAAAGAAAAAAAATTAGAGCTAGAGAACGCGCTAAAAATGCTAGATTCTCAGAAAACAATCGAACTAGAACAAAGATTAAAGACTGAACTCGTCTCATTAATCAAACAAAAGGATAAAATTGAAAAAAGACAAAATAACGTTAGAGAAATGAGGATGGATAGAGAAATTACTAAAAAGGAATATGAAGAACTAAAAAATGAACTAATTGGTCAAATGAATCAAATGAATGAGCAAATTGAACTCTATCAGATCCAAATAGAGAATGTAAGAAATGAAAAAGATGAGAGTCAAAAAATAGAGAAAATCATTGAAACGCTAGACAATTTAGAAGTAATCGATCCTGAAATATGTAATCAATTTTTAAAGACTTTTATTAATAAAATATATTTTAGTAGCAATATGGATTCAAGTCATGATACGACTCGAAGTAAGGAAATTGCCACTATTAAAATAGAATGGTTCTAATGCAGCGATGATCATTCCATGAAACGAGAAAACTCACATTGCACAACTATTTTCTGTTTTGAGAATTTTAAAGTTAAAAAAAAGTTCAGTTTCATCTCCGAAAGATAGAACTGAACTTTTTTGTATGCAATTTTAAACATTTATCTGTTATTGATCAATCGAACTAATTCATTAAAATATTTTTCAGCTTCCTTAGTACTTCTTGCACATTTTAGCCTTTTCATTAAAATATTGTAATGAAAATCTACTTCTTCATTAGTATTGTCATTTTCATTATTTAGATCTATTGCATCAACAACACCAGTATCTGTTTGATGCACATTTCCCGTGTTATTCGAAGGGGCACTTGTCTTTTTGTTCTCATTTTTCTCTTTCTCCATTTCTTCAAGCGTTGAACTAAAATCAATGATTTTGTTATTAACGTTTTTATCAACCAATCTTTCTAAATAAGCACCGCCACTAACTCCACAAATAAAAGCATAGATGATAATCGATACAGGAGTTTGATCATTTGTCGTTAGTACAGCAATAAGGTATGATATACACCCTGCCATTGCTCCAAGAATTATTTCACGCTTAGAACCAAGTGAATATCTTTCTCTACCATCAGAATCTTTAAACCGATAACTTCTAATGTAGCCCTCATTAGCTAATAGTATATTGGCATAACCACCGATTGCACCAATTAATATTGATAGAAAGGTCAGAAATAAATCATTAGATGATAATGTATCTAGCCAATTCTCGTACATATTCGTACCCTCCCGTTTTTGTTAAACTATATGGAGGATTTTTTTAGAATAGTACACTTAGATGCAATACGTTGATTAAGCTTATTTTTTAGGTATTTATAAAAAACTCTATCAACAAGCTGGAAATAGGTTGCTAATGTTTGTTAGAAATTAATTTTAAATCTTAACGGGTTCATGTTTATTTAAAAAAGAGCTGATCGTGTGATTAAATTTTTCTGCAGCTTCCATTTTGGTTACATGGCCAGTATTTTTGAAAATAACTAATTTTGAATTCGGGATACTTTTATGCATTACTAATTGGAGCCATACTGGCGTAATCGGATCATACTGACCACCAATAATAAGCGTTGGTACCTTTATATTTGGTAACAATTCTCTATTATCAACCTTAAAACAT
Source organism: Bacillus sp. AFS029533 (assembly GCF_002585125.1). NCBI lineage: Bacteria > Bacillati > Bacillota > Bacilli > Caryophanales > Bacillaceae > Bacillus > Bacillus sp. AFS029533. The sequence continues at coordinate 4,030 of NZ_NUQC01000073.1, forward strand.
GCTCTCATTGACCTGTCAAATCCTTCTGGGTTTGGGCGATAATATTGTTTAAATTGTTGTAATGACTCTTTTTCCCATGAAAAAAGGCATGTTCTTGCTGTCATTTCTATTATCTGCTGGGGTGTGAAAATTTTTGAACGAAGCTCCTTATAATGAATAAACCATAAACCTAGTAGTCTTGGAGCAAAATGAAATGTACTAACTAGGATTAAAGAGCGACATCGTTTAGGTGCTTGACGGTACATCTCTTGTGCAACAGTCCCACCCATAGATAGGCCTAAAATATGCGCACTTTCAATTCCTAACTCATCCATTAAATCAAGTACATCTTTTGCGAAATTCTTAATTGAGATGCCTTCAGTTAAATCATTTTCTCCATGGCCACGCAAATCAGGAATAATTAAATCGAACTCATTCGCTAGTTCATATTGTTTAAACCAACTTTCTTTTACTTCTCCAAGACCATGAATTAATACGAGAGGTTCTCCAGTACCTAACCGATCATAATACAGTTTGATACTTTCGGTTTTTATAACGTACAACTTTATCACTCCTTTGTATTTTTTTACTAAAATATTTAACGAATAAACGCTATGTTTGAAGTTTTTTGAAAATTTATAATAAATTATATTTACTGTATTGACGCTATATTCATATATGTGTAAAATACACCTATTAGATTTTTTATAGAGGTGTTACCAATGAACAATGAGAAAGATAAAAATATTACTCCTTCGAAAAATTTTATTATGCCTTTTATTCTTCTACTTCTTAGTCGGATGACACTTCATGGCTATGATTTAATTCAAAAGCTCCAAGCATTCGGGTTTCAAACACTTGACCAAGGAAATTTATATCGATTATTAAGACAACTAGAAAAAGAAAATCTTGTACAATCGGAGTGGGATACAAAAGGAAGCGGACCTGCTAAGCGCTGTTATTCAATTACAGAAGCTGGGAAGGCATACTTAACAAGTAATGCAAGACAACTTGAACTTTATCAATCAATGCTTGATCAATTTTTCAAAATGTATACTAGTTTTCTTGAGCTCTACATTCCTCCATTTCAAAGAGAGGATAAAATAGAGAAAAATTCGAATCCAAAAGAGGAGGAAGAAGTTTGACGACACAGAAAGCTTCAAAACCAAAGGCAGAAGGTCAAAAAATTAAAGACGAGAAAGTAGAAAAATATTTTATGGATCCTTTTTTTAATACGCTCTGGGATCAATACGAAAGTAGTTTGACATACATAAGAGACAGTAGAGTACAAAGGTTAGATTCGTTTATAAAAGTGTTAAAAGAAACAAGGAAATTTAATGAGGAATATCGTAATGCAGTTAATGGTTTATTTGATGAAATAAAGTACTTTAATAATCATATAAAAGAAAATACATCAAGAATTAAATTTGCAAAAACTGATGAATCAGTTCAATCAAGTGTTAATCTATTTGAAGAAACGGTAAATAAATTTGGTGAGTTTTTATCTACTCCGTTCAAAGCTTCAGTTGAGTTAATTGAAAGGGTAGAAGAGCAATATGAACAAACTGGAAAATACTACATAGAGAGTTTAAAGGAAAGAGATCTAGTATGGTCATCATTAAATGAACATTACTTGCAATCTTTAAGAGCAGTACATACAAACTTTAACCATCGTATTGAGGATAGCTTTAATATGTTTACATCTGTTAATAAATAAGTAAAACTGAAATTAGCTAATCATAAAAAGGGTGAAAATCAAGTTTTTTGCCTTTTGTTTTCACGCTGAAACAACTCATTTAATTTAGGAGGGTTGTTTTTTTTATGCCTTATCTATTTTTCTTATATACGACTACAATACCTACTTTCGTGAACTATAGACTAGACCTTTGAATAGTCTATAGAGGGGTGTTTCTTCATGGGTCAGTTTAAATATGAAGAAATTGGAACGTTAAATGCAAAACTTGCTGCAGAAGCATTACTAAAATTAACTTTAAAAATAAAAAACGAGGATATAAAAATAAAAACACCTAATAAGCCACTCACTTAAACTTGAGTGGTATTTTTTTGTCTCAATAGCCAATAAAAATAGAAAGTTAATAAATATTAAACTGATGGACGGCGTTTTTGTTTATGAAGTCAATAATCATGACGGACTTTATGTTGAGAATACTCTTCAGCTTCTCAACGAATATGATGGGAAAAAACTTGAAAAAGAATGGATAGAAGTAAATTATTCATTTTCTTTCGGAGATCTAGTTCAAGTCAATGGCTATGAAAAAGAAATATTTCGAATTGTGGGGTACCGTACAGAGGTTTGGCGATATAAAAATGACGCATGGGAAGATACAATTTACGAATTAGCGCGTATTACTGATGGAGAATGGTTAGAAGCCGATGAAACAGATTTAACCTTAATTGCATCAGCACAAACTGCAAATGCAATTCTAAAAAAACTAAGAAATGATAAAAATGGCATTACAAAATTAGACTTAGAAAAACTTCGCTCAATGAATGATTTTAATAAAAACAGAAATAAAACAACAAAACAAGAAATAATTGATGGATTATTAGATATATATAATGATTACGCAGTTTTATATTCAATCTTCCAAGACGAAGAATATAAAATTGTGATGGATCTAGTGCTTAAAAATTTAAATAAATTCTCAGAGAAGAAAACAAATTGAGAGAGAGGATATTCTACAATAATTGTAGAATTATATGAATCATAAAAGGTATGCCTATCCCTATTAAAATAAAAAATGCAATTGTCGTCAGTTTTTCAACAGCTTCTTCAAACAGTTCATCATTAACCATAATTTCTTTTAAATTAGCTAGCTTGTCCATTTTTATCATTGGAATCTCGCTCCTTTAACATGTTTTAATTGAATATATGCTTGTCAATGTTGTATTATGCTAAAGGTTACATATTAATATTTTTTTTGTGCTTGGTAAGGTTTTTTTCATATTTTCTCATTTTTCACATATTAACTAGTAAGGGGTGATGCTAGTGAAAGAAATTGAGGTAGTTATTGATACGGAAGAAATAGCAGAATTTTTCTATCAACAGCTCATTCAGCGGGGTTATGTTCCTGAGGAAGAAGAAATTGAGGAACTAGCGGATATTACTTTTGAGTACTTACTGGAAAAATGTATGATTGATGAAATTGATGAGGAAGAAGAATAGTCATGAAAGTGGCGACGGGAGCTCTCGTCGTTTTTCTTTTGTGTATCCAAAGTACAAGCAATTAAGATGCAATAACTGGATTTTATTTTGGAGGAATTTATGAAAAAAAATAATTGGATACTAATTTTTACTTCTATTTTTCTATTTGTTATTTTAGGACTAATCTATGATTCAAAAATGATTCGGAGTTTGGACAATTCAGCGTTTAAATTCTTTGAATTTATTCGAACAGACGCACTAGATTCATTTTGTTATTTTTTAAGAGATTTTGGTTCTTCAAAAATGTATTTAACATTTGCAGTTATTGTTTTAGTTTATTCAATTATCCGTAAGCGCATTTGGACTGGTTTATCGTTAATTATTACATTATTAACAGCTAGAGTGGTTGTTTCATTTTTAAAAGATCTATATGAAAGACCACGACCAAGTTCAATGTACTATGTGGAAGGTGGATTTAGTTTCCCGAGTGGTCATGCAGTTATGGCAACATCCTTCTTTTTAACATTAGGATTTATTTTAATTGTCATCCAACCTGAAATGATGAAACATAAAAAAATGATTCAATTTATTGTTCTTTTAATGATATTTTTAATATCAATGAGTAGAATTTACCTACATGTACACCATTTCTCTGATATTATTGCTGGCTGGTTAGTAGGATATGCATGGTATAGTATTTGTAAAAATGTATTTATTAATTTACATGAAAGAAAACAGCTTTAATTGAATATGAAAAAATCACACCTATAATTGAAATGATATAGGTGTTTCTTTTTGTTTCTGATTTGTGACTTAAGAAAATTGAACAACATCTTCAATGAAATTATAAATCAAGTCCAAATTGCCAATAAATGGCCAGGAAAAAAGAACAGCATAAAAGGGTAATAATGCATACGAAAAACCACAAGGTTCAATCACCTTGTGGTTTAATTTATTTTATTTAGATATTAGGGATAATCCCAGTCTGATTAACTTACTTGATGTTATTCAAAAGTTGATAAAAATTCTTCAACTGATTCTGGCGTTTTTGCATTTGCGCTATGTAAATGTCCAATTTTTTCGCCTTCTTTAAATACAAGTAAACTCGGAATTCCCATTACTTGTTGTTCACTAGCGATTTCTGGAAATTCGTCGCGATCCATTGTGTACCAAGTAAATGATGGGTGCTCTTCAATTACGTCTCCGATAAAAGCATCTAAACGTGTACAATCAGGACACCAAGTTGCATAAAACTTCACCACGATTGGCTTTTCACTTTTAATTATTTCCTCGTATTTTTTTACATCTTCTATTTTTTCCATAATTGCCTCCTAAAGCTATGATAGGTTTATTTTGAATCATATTAATTAGTATTTCAATTATTTTAACTTAATAATTCATTTTTAAAATTAATGTGATTAAAAAGCATACAAACGTTCGTATGTTGATGTAAAATATAAGATAGAAAAGTTGTTCTATAAATTTAGTAACAATGAAAGTAAATAAAATGATGAGGTGTATTTAATGAAGTTTATTCATACAGCAGATTGGCACCTTGGTAAAATTGTACATGGTGTACATATGACAGAAGACCAACGATTTATATTAGATGAATTCATTTCAATAATTAAAGAAGAAAAGCCAGATGCTGTTGTTATAGCAGGCGATTTATATGATAAAAGTATATCTCCAACTGAGGCGATTGAACTATTAAATGAAGTATTCCATAAAATTGTAATTGAATGTAATACGCCCATTCTTGCGATTTCTGGAAATCATGATAGCGCTGAACGAATTGAATTTGGTAGCCGTTTTATGGAAAAAGAAGGCTTATATTTAGTAGGGAAATTTCAAACCCCATTTAAGAAAGTTATTTTAAATGATGATGAAGGTGAAGTTCATTTTTATTTAATTCCGTATGCAGAACCAAGTATTGTACGTTATATTTTACAAAACGATGATATTCATTCACATGATGACGCGATGAAAGCAATCATAAATAAAATAAGAGATGAAGTATTAGATTCATCAGTACGAAATGTATTTGTTGGACATGCATTCGTAACAAATAATGGGGAGCCTTCAGATGAAGAGACAGAGGGTGAACGAACACTCTCTATTGGTGGAGCTGAATACGTATCACATCATAATTTTAAACATTTTAACTATACGGCCCTAGGACATTTACATCGGGCACATTTTGTAGGAAATCAATCAATTCGATATTCAGGGTCACCTTTAAAGTACTCAATTTCTGAAGAAAACCATAAAAAAGGCTGCTTAATTGTTGATTTAAAAGCTAACGGTGAGCTATCAGTCGTTAAGAAAGATTTTCATCCAAAACGAGATTTAAGATCGATCGAAGGAACGATTGAGGAAATTAGACAGCATTCTGTAAATGATGATTATGTATTTGTAAAATTAACTGATGAGCATATGGTCGTACATCCGATGGAGCAAATTAGAACAGTTTATCCAAATGCAATGCATGTTAGTCGAAAGCGAACGACATTACAAACAGATAAAACAAATCAACTGAGTTTAGTGGAAAAACAATCAAAAAATCAACTTGAGTTGTTCCAATCTTTTTATAAAGAAATGAAAAATGAAGATTTAAAAATTGAAGATGAACAATATATGAAAGAGATTATTCAAGAAATCTTTGTAAGGGAGGAATAGATTTGAAGCCATTAAAAGTAGTACTTCATGCATTTGGACCTTACAAGGATAAGGTACATGTTGACTTTAGTCGACTAAACGAAAAAGGACTATTTGCAATAACTGGTCCAACCGGTGCAGGTAAAACAACAATATTTGATGGAATTTGTTTTGCTCTTTTTGGAGAAGCGAGCGGTGAAAATAGGAATGACCAAACATTGCTTCGAAGTCATTTTGCTGATGATGATCTATATACTAGTGTTGAATTGACATTTGAATTAAAAGGAAATCATTATAATATTTTTAGACAAAAAGGCCATCAAAAGAAACAAAATAAAGGTATTACTGGCGATAAAATCGAGTTTTATAAAATTGAGGATGAGGAAAAAGTACCTTATTGTCAGGAATTTAATAAAACTTCAATCGTTAATAAGAAAGTAGAAGAATTATTAGGGATTAATGCAGATCAATTCAAACAAATCGTATTACTTCCTCAAGGTGAATTTAGAAAATTATTAGTTTCAGATACTAAAGAAAAGGAAGAAATTTTACGAAAAATTTTCAGAACTGAACTATTTGAAAAAGTAACTGAAACTCTCAATTTAGCTCGAAAGAACATGGAAAGTAAATTTACTAATTTAAAGCAGAAAATCGTTATTAAATTAGAAGTAATTGAAAAATTGCTAAGTGAAAAAGGAATTGAAGTTGCCGACGATTCTCAAATTAATCTTCATATTGTTAATGAGATTTTGACTGAACATATCGTAAGTATAATTGAGGATTTAAAAAGACTTGAAGAAAATGAGAAAATACAAAAATCACAATTAGAAGTTAGCCAGCAAAAGCTTTTTTCAGCTGAAGCTCATAATAAAAATATTGATCGATTACAAGAAGTAATTGAATTATTAACAATGTTAAAAGGTCAAGAGTTAGAAATAGAAGATAAAAAAGTAAAAATAAAATTGGCTACAAATGCTGAAAAAGTATTGCCTGTAAAAACTGAACTTGAGAAATTAAAAAATTCACTGCAAGTAACGAACGATAAATTATTAATTGAAATAGAAAGTTTAAAAGAAACACTCATTAAAATTGAAAAAATATCTGCAGAAGTCGCTACATTACCTGAAGAGCAAAAAAAATTAGGTAGCTTAGAAAGCCAATTGAGTAATTTATTAGCGTTAAAAGAAGATGTAGAACAATTTCAAAATCATAAAGTAGCGTTTCTTACTAAGTCTAAACAGATTCTATTAATCGAAAATGAAGAAAAAACATTACAAGATGGTTTAAAGAAAGAGAACGAAGAATTAAATCAATTAAAACAGCAACTAAATGATTTAGATGGTGTTCATGATCAATGGGCGAAACTCTCCTTATTAAACAAGGAAATCTCATTAAAAGGTGGGTTTGCTAAACGAATCTTTTTTGCCAAAAAAGAATTAGAGCAAAAACGAAATGAATATCAAACAAAAAATTTAGATCATTTTAAGCTAAAAGAAGAATTGGACAGAATCGAAAATGAAATGCATCAGCAAAAAGCCGCTTTTTTAGCGAAAGATTTAAAGGATCAACAGCAATGTCCAGTTTGTGGAAGCACTCATCACCCATCACTTGCTAAATTTAATGGGACAGTTAATGAAGAAGAAGCAGAAAAATTGAAAATGCAAGTAAATCAATTCCAGACGGAACTAGCAACAATTCAGGGGGAAATTAAAAGTAAAGAAAACTCATTAAAAATTGATGAACAATCATTTTTTGAAGAGCATGGTCAATTTGATTTTACAAATGAAGGTCTTAAAACTCTTGCTAATGAGTTTAATGAAAATGAATCAAACTTAAAAAATCTGACTGAGAAAAAAGCTGTTTTCGAAAAGATTAATCATGTAATAAAAACAAAAGAACAATTAGTTAAGGATTTAACCGTAAAAGTTACTGAGAAGACTGAGGCAATGAATAAGTTTACGATTGAATTAAATGAATTAAAAATTCTGATCGTACAAATTGAATCAAAATTACCTGAATCTTTAAGAACTCTTGAGAAATGGCAATTGGAAAAAAATGAAATTGAAAAAAATATAGCAATATTAAAAGCTAAAATTTCAAAGATTGAAGAAGAATATAGGATCCTAACTGAACAGAAGACGGTAAAAGAGACTACGCGCACTCATCTTGAGAAAGAAGTTTTAAATTTAAATGAAGAAATTCGAACAACAACAATTCTTTATCATGAAAAAATAGCTGAGTACGAGTTTAATGGAGAATCTGAGTTTATAACTGCAATTGATTATATACAAATGATTGAGCAATATCGAAATGATTTATCTATGTTCGAAGAGAATCGTCAAAGATTAAGTACTGAAAAAGAGCTGCTTGAAAAACAAGTCCAATCGATGGAAAAAGTTGATGTAAGTGAACTTAAAATGAAGGTACAAGAAATTACTCAGCATTTAGACGCTATCGTAAATGAGATGATTCGTATTCAAGAATTAAATAAGCGTTTAAGTCAATTGAAAATTGACCTGCAAATCTATCAAGAGGATTTTGTAAAAACTGAACAAAAATTAGCAGGTTTAACAGATTTATATAAAGTTACAAAAGGCGATAATGATAAAATGATATCGTTTGAGCGATATGTCTTATTGGATTACTTTGAACAAATTATTGAATCGGCAAATATCCGACTTGATCATTTATCAAATGGCCAATTTCAATTGCAACGAAAAGATGCAGTTGAAAAAGGAAGGAAACAAAGTGGCTTAGGATTGGAAGTATATGATTCCTATACAGGTCTGGCTAGGGATGTAAAAACTTTATCTGGTGGAGAGCAGTTTAATGCATCACTTTGTTTAGCATTAGGTATGGCAGATATTATTCAAGCACATAAGGGTGGCGTATCAATTGATACGTTGTTCATAGATGAGGGATTTGGATCGCTAGATGATGAATTATTATCAAAAGCAATTGATACACTTATTCAACTTCAAAAATCTGGCCGTTTAATAGGGGTTATTTCTCATGTGCAAGATGTAAAGGATGCAATGCCTGCAGTAATTGAAGTTCATAAAACGAACAAAGGATATTCAGAGTTATCAATTTTAATTAAATAAAGAGATAAGAGAGCCGGAAACTAAGCGAATGTTTCCGGTTTTTTATTTTTACTAAAAAGATTTCGACTAGAATTTTTTGAATGAAATATATTTATCTATAAATACATTAATAATATAAAACCTTATTTTAATAATCCTTTCAATTAATCTGTTTAATGGAGGGAATTGGCAAAAAATGACATAGTATTGCATATTTAAACAAGAATAGATATAATAATTAAAAATCTAAATATATAAAATATTCAATATATTTAATCTACTCAGATATTTACTTACATAAATCAAAAATAATTGGGGGTATTAAAATGAAAAAGGTTAAAAAACTATCGTTTGCATTTGCTGTGACGACAGCTCTAATTTTATCGGGTTGTGGTAAAGATGCGAAAACAAGCGGAACAGCAGACAAACCATTACGAGTTGTTACTGATGCTGCTTATGCGCCATTTGAGTATCTTGATAATGGTAAAATAGTAGGATTTGATGTTGATTTTACAAATGCAGTTGCGAAAGAAGCTGGGGTAAAGATTAAAATTGTGAATACTGGATGGGACCCATTATTTGCTGAAATTGGTGGCAAAACTGCTGATATTGGTATGTCTTCTATTTCGATCAATGCAGATCGTGAGAAAACATATGATTTTACTACACCTTATTTTCTGTCGATTAATAAAATTCTAGTTCCAGAAGGTAGTAGTATTAAATCAGCCGCAGATTTGAAGGGGAAAGTTGTAGCAGTACAAAATGGTACAACAGGACAAGAAGCTGTTGAAAAGATGTTTGGTAAAAACAATAAAAATCTAAAAAAATTCGAAAATAACAATTTAGCAATTTTAGAGCTTCTTAGTGGAGGAGCTGATGCAGTAGTTGCGGATAATGGAGTTCTCGAAGCATATGCAAAAAATAATCCAGATAAAAAGCTAGTTGTTATTGATGATAAAAATAGCTTTGAACCTGAATACTATGGCCTATTACTTCAAGATGGAAGTAAATTAAAAGGAAAACTTGATAAAGCAATTAAAGAAGTAGTAAACAATGGTACTTATGAAAAAATTTATAAAGAGCATTTTGGATCAGAGCCAGATCTTGAAACATTAAAAGCAGAAGAAAATAAATAGGAAATTAAAAATTGCGTAACAGGTATTTGTGTTACGCAATTTTATCTAAATGGGGGAAAAGAAATGGGATTTGATTTTGGCATTATAAAAGAATACATACCGTTTTTCCTTAAAGGAACTGGATTAACAATTGGCTTATCTTTTGCAGGAATATTCTTAGGTACGATCATCGGATTATTTATTGGATTAGGTAAAATGCAATCAAATAAATGGTTAGCACTACCTTTTGTTTGGTATATCAATTTCTTTAGAGGAACACCGTTATTTGTACAAATCTTATTAATACACTTTGGGGTAGTACCGTATTTTATAGGAGAGACAAACGCAATAGCGGCCGCAATCATTGCACTATCATTAAATGCAGCAGCATATATTGCTGAAATCTTTCGTGCTGGGATTCAATCAATTGATAAAGGGCAAATGGAGGCTTCTCGTTCCTTAGGAATGACACATGTACAAGCTATGAAACATGTTATTTTACCTCAAGCTATAAAACGTATGATCCCTCCACTTGGAAATGAATTTATTGTCTTAATTAAGGAATCTTCAATTGCAGCTATTATTGCTGCACCTGAACTTATGTATTGGAGTAGAGCAATGCAGGGGCAATATTATAAAGTATGGGAGCCGTACATATCTGCTGCAGTAATCTATTTAGTCCTAACATTAACGTTAAGCTTTGTTTTAAATCGCATTGAAAGAAGGTTGACTACAGGATGATTAAAGTAGAAAAATTAAAAAAATCATTTGGTTCACTAGAAGTATTAAAAGATATCAATATTACAATTCAACCACGTGAAGTATGCGTTGTAATCGGTCCTTCTGGTTCTGGTAAATCAACCTTCCTTCGATGTTTAAATATGTTAGAAACAATAACAGCGGGTAAAGTTTATATCGAAGACGTCGATCTGACAGATAAAAAAACAAATATAAATAAAATTCGTACAGAAGTAGGCATGGTATTCCAACATTTTAATCTATTTCCACATTTAACAGTTTTAGAAAATATTACTCTAGCGCCTAAAAAAGTAAGAAACCGAGCGAATGATTCTGCTAAAACGAAAGCACTTGAACTATTAAAAAAAGTCGGGCTTTCAGATAAAGCAAATGTATATCCTGACTCACTATCTGGAGGACAAAAACAACGTGTTGCAATCGCAAGAGCACTTGCAATGGAACCAAAAATTATGTTATTCGACGAACCTACATCCGCTCTAGATCCCGAAATGGTCGGAGAAGTTTTAGAGGTTATGAAACAACTTGCTAAAGAAGGAATGACAATGGTCATTGTTACACACGAAATGGGCTTTGCTCGTGAAGTTGGTGATCGCGTAATTTTTATGGATCAAGGCTTCATAGTAGAAGAAAACAGTCCAGTACAAATATTTGATTTCCCAAAACACGAGCGCACGAAAAGTTTCTTAAGTAAAGTTTTATAAGACAGATATTAAACAGATGAGGTTTTCCTGACTTTTTAAGGGAACCTCTTTTTTTATGAAAACGTAGATTTGGTACTCAGTAATTCTTCGGGAATCGCAAATAAGGAGTACAGCTGTGCAAATAAAAGATGAAAAGTTGCAAAATAAGGACTAAATGCAATTAAATTTTGTGAATCGCAAATAAAATTGGCAGAATAACAATTAAAAATGTCAAAACAGCAATTAAAATCAGCAAAACTGCAATTAAATCCTTACGAATCGCAAATAAGATTAAAATTTACCCATACCTGTTAGGGTATTATAGGCTGGTTACTGAACAAAAGTAGATTATTTTATATGGAAATCTAGCAAATATACCCTAATTCCGCTAAATGTTGATAAAAAACTGTTCATTATGAATTGAAAGGTCCAATAGATCGTCTAAAAAGAAAAGTTTTGTAGAGATACCCCCCAATAGATTGGGTTGAAAAGGTCTCGAATCCTATTTTATTACTCGAAGTGTTTTCTTTTCATTCTTTTCGGAATATTATGCTAAAATTTATTTAGGTACAAAAAAAGGAGTGTAGGACAGTGGAAATTCAAAGAATTTTAGTGACTAGCCGAATTCATCATAAGCTTAAAGATCTAATTGAATCTGATAATCTATCAAAAGAGTTTCGTTTTTTACCAGAAGATGAAGTAACAAAAGAGGATTATGAGTGGGCTGATACATTTGTTGGTTTTCGTCCAACACCAAATTTTGAATTTGGAAACATAAAGTGGGTCCATTCATTAGCAGCGGGCGTAGATAGTTTCATGAAAATTAACTGGAAAAATGACGTGCTTTTAACGCGAACGATTGATGTTTTTGGTCCAAAAATGAGTCAATATTGCTTAAGTTACATACTCCAGGATTCACAATTACATGAGCAATTTTCAAATTTACAGAATGAAAATAAGTGGGAATTTCATATCCCAAAATCTTTAGAAGACCAAAAAGTTGTCATTTATGGCACAGGAGAAATTGGAGGACATATTGGTAAGGTTTTATCTAGCTTAGGAATGAAAGTATATGGAGTTTCTATGAGCGGTAATCAAAAACAATATTTTGAAAAAATAGTTCCATTCCAAGAAGCAACTACAATTTTAGATCATACAGATTGGATTATTAGTGTTCTTCCGTCTACGAATGAAACGAAAAATATATTAGATAAGAATACATTTAAACTGTTAAATAATGTAGGGTTTATCAATGTTGGTAGAGGAGCAACTGTATGCGAGGACTCTTTAAAGGAAGCTTTGAATAATGGAAATATTAGAAAAGCTATTTTAGATGTTTTTGCTGTTGAACCACTTCCAGCAGATTCTGAATTATGGCAAATGCCTAATGTAAAAATAACTCCACATATTTCGGCAGTTACTTTACCAAATGATGGTGTTAAGTGTTTTGTTAATACACTTTCAACATTAGAAAATAACGAGAAACTAAGAAATGTAGTGAAAATCGAAAAGGGATATTAATTATATAATGTAGAATTGGTAGTATTTTCCTGATTATTGTCAGGAGAGTAAGAGTTAAATTTTTCATTTCACATCAAGACCTTATAAATTTGCAGCTAAGAAGGGGACTCGACGGAGTTCCAAATTTAAGGAATTTAGTATAAGTGCAACTACGTCTTTTTCCTCGCCTTAAAGCTCGCCAATCGTCGAGTTTTCATTATTATCGTAAACATGTTAGGATAGACAAGTAACAAGTTGATAAAAAAGGAGAATACAAAAAATGGCAATTATTGACGTTTCAATCGTACCAATTGGCACTGAAACACCTAGTGTAAGTGCGTATGTAGCAAATATACATAAAGTTTTAGAAAAGTATAATGGCGAAGTAAAATTCCAGCTTACACCAATGAATACAATTATTGAAGGCGACTTACCGTTATTATTAAAAGTTGTACAAGAAATGCATGAGGTACCATTTGAAAATGGAATTTCAAGAGTAGCAACGACTATTCGAATTGATGATCGTCGCGATAAGAAGAGCACAATGGAAGGTAAGTTAGCTTCTGTTCAAGCAAAACTTGAACAAAACTAATTTTAACTTGATAAAGTGACTTGATAGGTTTAACGACTTATCGTCACTTTTTTTTGTGATTTGATAATAATCGCGTGATTATTTAGAATATTCTCTTGAAATTCCAAAATTTAGTTGATAAACTAAACTAATCAGTCAGTTTAAATATATTTAATGAGTAAAGGAAAGTGTTCAATGCCAAAAGTCTCAGATGATTACAAAGAACGCAAAAGAGAGAGTCTTCTTGAAAGTGCTTTAAAATGTTTTGGAGAAAAAGGATATCATACGACAACAATGGATGATATTGTTGCATATTCCAAAACGAGTAAAGGTCTAATTTATAATTATTTTAAAAGCAAGGAAGAGTTATATTTAACTTTAATGCAAGAAAGAACAGTCCAAACATTTGAAAAAATTAATCAACGATTTCAAAATATTAGTTCATCAAAAGATAAGTTAATAGAGTTATTTCAAATGTATAGTGAAATTTCTTTAACAGAAAAATGGCGAAATATGATTAGAGTTCACATGGAGTTTTGGATTAATTCAGCTAGGCATGAAAATCTACAAGCCATTATGATTGAAAGGTACAAAGATCAATATCGTTTATTTTTAAGTCATATTATTAAACAAGGAATAGCATCAGGTGAATTTAAGAAAACGATCGATCCTGATATTATTTCTAGTTTGTTTTGGGCTAATATCGATGGCATTTGCTTGCATTATTCAGTTGTAGAAGAAGATGAAATTTACAAAGCACAATTTAAAGCTGCGGAAGAAATGATTATGTCTTATATCGTCATTTAAAATTGAAATTTTGGGTAGAGAAGGAGAATACTTTCCTACCTAAAATTTAAATTCAGAAAATTTTTTATGTTAAAAATAAAGCAAACAACATACACTGTTCATAGAATAAAATAAACTTAATAGTCAGTTTTAATTAAGAGGGAGGAATTACAATGAATTCAGTCCAAATTAGAATTATTTGTTTGTCTATTTATTAATAAGGGTGTGAATTTTTAATTTTAGAAGAATGAAGGGATTATAATGGGAAAGAAAGTCTATTTTTTATATACAAAAGCGTTCTCGGATATAGGCAGTATGATGGAATTGGTCATAATGAATGCAGTGATCTACTCGATGACGAAAAGCACATCATGGCTGGCTGCGGTTTTAGCTCTTCGTGTTTGTGGTGGGATATTAACAAGTTTATTTTCTGGTGTAATTGCGGATCGATATAATCGAAGAAAGCTAATGATATTTAGCGATATTACTAGAGGAATAGGTATTCTTATCTTATGTATTTTCCCTTCACCTTTCATGTTTGCAATTGTAGCATTTATCATTGGTGCATTAGGAAGCTTTTTTTCAGTTAGTTTTAGTGCAGATTTACCTCAAATATTTGGTGAAGAAAATATTTTAAAAATAAATGCTTTTATTTCACGCCTTGGTGCAATTAGTATGGTTATTGGATTTTTAGGATCAGCATTCTTATCAACGGTTGTAGATTATCGTGTAATCATTGGAATAGATGCTCTTTCCTATTTCTTATCCGCATTTGTTCTAATCTTTTATAAATGGGAAAATACAGTTAAAAAAGGTGTAAACAATCATTGGAAACAAGTATTTATTGATTTGAAAGAAGTAAAAACATATGTGCTAATCAAACCACTATTAGTATTTGTATTCATTGTATTTCTATTTCAAACATTCTCAGCCAGCTCTCATAATGTCGGAGTACCAATATTAGCAGAAAAAATTAGCACAGAACATGCAACCTTTTACCAAGGACTTATTTGGGGAACTTGGGGTATTGGAGGAATCCTTTCGACTTGGTTAATTCCAAAGGTCTCTTGGTTAAAAAAACATTATCTATTTATGTATTACGGAACTTCAGTTTTAACATCAATCGGATTCATTTTATTTTTATCGAATCAAATTTTATGGGTTGTATTTTTCTTCGCATTTTTTACAGGCTTTTTTGATAATGCAGCAGGTACTTATTTTTCAACGATGATTCAAAAAACCGATAATTCCATAAGAGGTAGAATCTTCGGAGTCGCAAATTTGTTAAATAGAGTTGGTTTTACGATCGGTTTTGTAGCTGCATCACCATTATTATCATTTTTATCAATGCCACATCTAGTTTGGTTGTTTCATGGTAGTCTAATTATTATGATTTTATGCGTAACTAGTTACTTACTATTTAAGAAAAAAATTGCTTTTAACTATGAGCAAATTCAACAAAATGAAAATGAACTCATCATTTCTAAATAAAAAAGGACGTGTTTAGATGGAAACAAATTTGAAGAAGAATATCGATCTAGAAAAAATAAATTATGTTAGATGTAGTGAAGTAGACGTTGAATTAGCATATCAAGCATTTTCAATAGGTTTTTCAGATTATATCGTTAAATTCAATTATACTAAGGAACAGTTTGTCAATTTGTTTTTCGGTCCAGAAGGTAACAAACCTGAGCATTCTTTCGTAGCAATTTATGAAAATGAAGCGGTAGGTGTGATTTTAGGCGGTATAAAAATGTATGAAACGATTAAAACAATGCGATGTGGAACTTTAGCTATTAGTCCAGATTATAGGGGGTTAGGTGTTAGCCAAAAATTATTTGAACTGCACAAAGAAGAAGCAGAGAAAAACGGATGTAAACAATTATTCCTAGAAGTAATTGTCGGGAATGATCGTGCAATTAATTTTTATAAGAAACTCGGATTTGAAAAGATTTATGACCTTTCTTATTTTTCTAAATCAGATTTAACAATTTTACAACAAATACAATCGGATCCTAGTACAGAAATAAATAAAGTTGAATTTAAACCATTCAAAGAAACAATTTCAAAATGGGACTATCATATAAACTGGCAAAATGACATTGATTATTTAGAAAAACTAACTAATTTTAGTTACTTTCTTGCTAGAGTTAATGATGAAAATGTTGGTGCTTTAGCAGTTAATGAAAATGGTAGAATTAGCGTCCTAATAATTGATAAAGTTTACCGTAATCGAAAAATAGCAACTACCTTATTACAATTTGCGGCAAGTGAACTAAATTTAAAATCTTTCTCAACCTCAATCCCAAATAACAATAGCCTTGAAGGTTTCCTTCAGAAACTAGAATTTAAGAAAGAAAAAATAGCTCAATACGAAATGTACAAAATGATTTAAGATAAGAAGGTAAGGGTGACAGTATTCTTAGCAAAAGAATTTGTACTTTTGCCTATATGCATGGCCTTGCTCCTAAATGAGCAATTCTCCGTACATTAGATAGTATGGAGGTGATTTATAATGTATGATTATCGTCAACAAATTGAGCAACCATATTATCCATATTCAGGAATACCGCAACAAGAGGACGAAAGATTTTTCCCATTCTTCTTTCCGTTTTTATTTGGTGCAGCGGCATTTGGTCCATGGGGCTGGGGAAGACCTTGG
>NZ_NUQC01000074.1:0-4830 GCF_002585125.1 Bacillus sp. AFS029533
TTTCCATTACAGGATGCTCGCTTTCCATGGGGCGGGATTCTTTAGCCTCCTCGGCAAGCCTGCGGGGTCTCAGCCTTCCCGCTAATCCCATAGGAGTCGAGCACCCCTTTAGTTCCAATCAACTTATTCATCAAAAAAAGTCTGCAATAAACCCTAATCAAATAGCCTTTACTTAGAGTAACCTAACAATTGAATATTAATAAACTTAATAAGCTTGTATGTCAACTAATATCGAACTTTAATTTAACTAAACAAATGAATTTGTTTTTCTAAAAATTAGCACATAATATTTTTAACTCCTGAAAAAATCATTACTAGTAATGATTGGAATCGTTTGCTCAAATTATTAAGATTTAAAACCATTTATAAATAATCCGAAAAATGATATTTTCAACAAAAATAAGTTCAATTTAATGTCCGTTTTTCCTATTGACAATTTTATATTTCAACACACGGAAAAGGAACTTCAAATTAGATGAAGTTCCTTTTTCTTCTTTATTTATAGTTTTTCTCCATTTGAAGCAATTACGTCTTTGTACCAGAAAAATGATTTTTTCTTTTTTCGTTCTAATGTTCCACTACCGTCGTCATGTTTATCGACATAAATGAAACCATAACGTTTTGAAAACTCACCAGATGATGCACTAACAAGATCAATACAACCCCAGCTAGTATAACCCATCAATTTTACGCCATCTTGAATTGCTTCTCCCATAGCATTAATATGCTCACGTAAATAATCAATTCGATAATAATCATTAATTGTTCCGTCATCTTCAACTTTGTCATATGCACCTAGACCATTTTCAACAACAAATAACGGTACTTGGTAACGGTCATACAATTGATTTAAACTAATTCGTAAACCTACAGGATCAATTTCCCAGCCCCAGTCACTCGCTTTTAGGAAAGGATTTTTAACTCCGCCAATCAGATTTCCTTGTGAGCTTTCTAAGTCAGATTTTTCCTTTTTCTCTGTTCTTGACATATAATAACTGAAACCAATATAGTCAACAGTGCCTTCTTTAATTAATTCTAAATCTCCATCTTGCATTTCAATATTAATATTGTTTTCTTTAAAGAAGCGATTAATAAATGACGGGTATTCGCCACGAACCTGAACGTCTGCACAAAAGTAATTAAAAAAGCGTTCTTCTTCAAGGGCAAACATTACGTTTTTAGGATTCGAATCAAATGAATAAACCGGAGCATATAAAATCATACAGCCAATTTGAGAATTTTGAATAATATCATGACAAGCTTTGACAGCAATACTACTTGCAACAAATTGGTGATGAAACGCCTGAAATGTTGGTTGGTATTTATCTTTTTCTTCTTTAATAGAAAAACCAAGCCCCATAATTGGCATAATTAAACCACTATTAATTTCATTAAAAGTCATCCAATACTTTACTTTGTTTTTATAACGATTAAAGATTGCGTTCACATATCTTTCAAAGAAGGTTACTACTTCTCGATTTCTCCAACCGCCATATTGTTTTACTAGATTTACTGGCATTTCATAGTGTGAAATTGTAACAACTGGTTCAATGCCATATTTGTGTAGCTCATCAAAAACACGGTCATAAAAAGCTAATCCATCTTCATTTGCTTCTAATTCATTTCCATTTGGAAAGATTCTTGTCCAAGCAATTGACATTCGGAAAACTTTAAAACCCATTTCCGCAAATAACGCAATATCTTCTTTATAACGGTGATAGAAGTCGATTCCTTCGTGGTTAGGATAATTATACTTTGATCGATCAATTTCAAAATTAAATCCAGGTGACTGTAAAATGTTCAGTCTTTCCTTTCCTCCTGGAAGAACATCGGCTACATTTAAACCTTTATTTCCTTCATAAAATCCGCCTTCCATTTGATTAGCAGCAGTAGCGCCACCCCATAAAAAATCTTTAGGAAACTTAAACTGATTCATTTTTTTACCTCCTAATTTCTTTTTAGTTGTTTACATAAATCCATATTTTTAATTAATGAGAATATAAACGAATCATAACGTTAACGGAGATGTTAGTAAATAAGTGAATGGAATCTAGTTTCTATTCACAAAAGTAAATAATTGTTTCATGAATGTAACGCTGTGTTTTTTATTTTGTATGTTAAGATAATAAAATAGATTAAATATAAGTAGTAGGCTATAAAAAAGGAGAACTATTTAAAATGTTTTCAAATGATCAAATCGCGTCTTTTAATGAATTAGAGTTATCTTTATATAATTACATTTCACAAAATATGGAAAAGGTCGCATATATGCGTATACGTGAAATTGCAGATGAAACCCATGTTTCAACTTCAACAATTTTACGTTTTTGTAGGAAGCTAAATTGCGAAGGCTTTTCTGAATTTAAAGTAAAGTTAAAAATGTATTTGGAAGAGGAGAAAAGAACCTTCGTAAAAAGCGCTCAACATACGCTAGTAGAATTTTTTGAGAGATATTTAAAAGGGGATTTAGAAGATAAAGTTAAAGAGGCAGCTATTGAAATAAACAAAGCTGAAAATGTGATTTTTATTGGGATAGGTAGTTCAGGTATTCTTGCTGAATATGGTTCGAGGTACTTTTCAAGTTTAGGAAAATTTTCTCTTTATATAAAAGACCCACATTTTCCGATTCATTCTAAATTAACAAAAAATAGTATAGCAATCGCTTTGTCAGTCTCAGGCGAAACAATTTTCACAGTAAATCATCTGAATTTACTTAAACAAGAAGGCTGTAAAATAATTAGTATTACGAACAACAAATTATCAACAATAGCAAAAATTTCTGATCTAAATATTCCCTATTATGTAACAGAAGAGTATTTTGAAGAGGCAAATATTACTACGCAAGTTCCAGTAGTCTATATAATTGAATCAATAGCGCGCGAAATTTATCGAATTAATCAATAAATCAAATGGTCTATGAATATTTTTACTCATTAAAAGAAGGGATTTCTCCGAATGTAAGGAATGTTATTTATTCTGAAAAAAGAATAAAGGAGTATTAATATTTATGAATTTAATCGATCCCACATTACATAAAGATTGGGTAACACCACATTCAAAAATATGGTATGAACAGATAGGCAAATTGTATGGGGAATACACATATCCCTGGAATTCGACAGTTAAAGAGCCGAATGGGGAGTTTATTTTTAATAATGAAGTATTTGAAATGATCAATAACAAAACTGTTTTAGATGTTGGGTGTGGTCATGGAGAATTTACTATTAAATGTAGTGAAATAGCAAAAGAAATTGTAGGATTTGATCTAACAAATGATTTTATAAAAAGTGGAAATGCATCGAAAAAATCAAATATGTCTTTTATTGTTGGCAGCACAAAAAATCGATTACCTTTTGAATCTGAACAGTTTGATTGTGCATATAACCGAAAAGGACCCACATCAGCTTATCAAGAACTTAAAAGAGTAGTAAAAAAAGGAGGCGAGATCCTTGGACTTCATCCTGGTGATGAGTTAGGAACTGAATTGTCTAAATTATTTCCTAATCTTTTTGAATCAATTAATAGTGAGAAACCAATTTTAAAAACGATAAAACAAAGAGTTGAAATAAGTAAGTTTGAAAGTGTAGAAATACAAGTTATTAATAGTTTTGAATTCTTACATACGCCGCTTGATGTTTTAAAACTAAGATGTTTCGGCCAAAAGGAATCACTATTAAATGAGATAATAGAAGAAAACTTAATAGAAGTTAAACGAATATTTGAACAAAATGCAACTAATGAAGGACTACCGATTACTTTTTCGTGTTACATCGTTAGAGCTCAGGTTTAAATTTATTAAAGAGGATAAAAAATATCCTCTTTTTTTTGAGTTTTAAAGTAAAAAAAATTAACAATGTAAAAAATTACCATTCATTATGTAGACATCTCAACTAATCAAAATCTAATGTTAACACATAGATTATATTGGTATGGAAAATGGACAAGAGTTTATTACCAAATCGGTTCTTTAGTTAGAAAAGGTGATAATTTGGGAAAAGACAACAAAGAAAATAAAAAATCTTGTTGCAAAGATTGCAAATGTAAGAAGTGTGAGTGTAAAGAATGTAAGAAATATAAATGTAAGAAATGTAAGGACAGTAAATGTAAGAATTGTAAGAACTGTAAATGTAAAGATTCAAAGGAATGCTACTGTTGTGATAAATGTTGTAGAGGACCTAGAGGTAAAAGAGGTAAAACTGGTCCACAAGGGGCAACTGGAGTAACGGGGGCTGCCGGATCAACTGGTCCTACTGGAGAAAGCGGGGTAACTGGAGCGACGGGAGTAACTGGAACAACAGGCCCAACCGGAGCAATTGGTCCAACTGGATCGACAGGAATAACAGGAGTAACAGGTCCGATGGGTATAATTGGAACAACTGGAGTAACAGGAACAACCGGAGTAACAGGTCCAACCGGAATAACAGGAGTAACTGGAGCAAGAGGTTCAACCGGAACGACGGGGATAACGGGGGCAATGGGAGCAACCGGGACGACAGGGGTAACGGGAGCAACAGGAGCAACCGGAACAATTGGAGTGACAGGAACAACAGGGTCAACGGGAGCCACCGGAGTGACAGGAACGACGGGAGATACAGGAGCAACCGGAATAAGAGGAACAACGGGAACAACAGGGGCAACAGGAACGACAGGAACGACAGGAGCAACCGGGGCAATTGGAGTGACAGGAACAACAGGAGTAACTGGAGCAACCGGAACAATAGGAACGACAGGAGCAACTGGGATAACAGGAGCAACCGGGGCAACTGGAACAACAGGAACGACGGGAACGACAGGATTAACCGGGGCAACCGGAATAACCGGAACAACCGG
>NZ_NUQC01000075.1:0-3327 GCF_002585125.1 Bacillus sp. AFS029533
GATGTAAGTAGTAGCACTGGAAAATGTGCGGCTACAAGCTGTTTCGCGAATACTAAAGAAGCCAAATGGCTTGAAAAAAATTCCTCTAATTATGGTTTTATTATTCGGTATCCAAAAGGTAAGGAGCAAATCACAGGTTACAAATACGAACCTTGGCATATTCGGTATGTTGGGGTAACAACAGCAAAACAAATAAAAAAAAGAAACTTAACCTTAGAAGAATATTTAAACGTCTATCCAGTTTCAAAATAATAAAATCTAAGAACATAGTATCTCTTATTGATAAAAGGCTATGATTAAAATTCATAGCCTCTTTATGTATTCATTTTTATAAATCCTTTCTTACTACACGTTAATTAGTTTAGAATCTACTATCTCCATAATGGTCAAAAAAACACATCTATTTTTATATCATCATTTTAAAATTGGTAACCATTAAAATAAAAAAAGAATCAGAGCAATTGTCCTGATTCTTTTCCACTATTCAATTGCACTTAAGTATGTGAAACAATTAATTCAAAATCACCATTTAAAACAAATTCCCCAAATCCAATTGGAATGATGAAGTTTGATCCTTTTGATAACATATACACTTCACAACTGAGGATTAGTATAGCGACTTTCCAATAGACTTTTTAAAACAGATATTTCCTGTAATAACCGCTCTCCCTCATTGGTTTCTAGAACCTTTTTTCTCTCGAGTTCTTTTTCCACCAATCTCTTTACTGATAAAACATCTGACCCTTTTAATAGAACATCTTTTTTTGAATTAAATTTTTCATGGGCGACGAGTTGTATACCGCAAGAATTATATAATAAAGTGTATCCAGCAATACCAGTCGTTAATTGATAAGCTTTGGAAAATCCTCCATCAATGACAATCAACTTTCCGTTTGCTTTAATTGGATTCTCGCCTTTTATTTCTTTAACAGGTGTATGGCCGTTTATTATATGGCCTATGTTAGGATTAAGATTCATTTCTGCTAAAATTTTACAGCAGATATCCTCTTTTTCACGTAAATGATAGTATGGATTCTTAATCTCTTTATGGGTTTCTTTGTCTTTAATAAAATACCTTTCAAAGGTCGTCATTGCTCTTTTCCCAAATAATGATGAATATTCTCCTGTCCATAAATACCAGACCATATCTGTCGCGAGATCTTCTGTCTCTTCAGGATGTGCAAAAGCATGTCGTAAATAATGTTCAAAAATATCAAGTAGAGCTCTACCTGCATAGGTTTGATTTTCAATCACCATTTTTTCCATATTTCCTTTTTCATCAATTGGGATGCATCCATGTATTAATAAATTCCCATTATATTTCAAATAAAGACTGCCTTTCTCCATGAGAAAATTCATATGTCTGGCTAACTTTTCCGAATGCTGGACAAAAAACAATAGTCTGTCCAAGACTTGCTCTTCTTCCTCTATTAATTCACTCGGATTATCTGGATTAATAGTTGCAAAGCAAGAATTTTCTAATGGGTAAGTCTTCCCATTAATTGTTATTTCATTTTTGTCATAATCAATTTTTTCAAGCAAAAGTCTTTCTGACATATTAAAATACGGGCGTCTCTTTATGATTGGCATTTCAAGCTTGAACTGAATAATTGCAATCGCTTGATGGATTTTAGTAATTTGCAAAAGTTCATGATCAGACTTTTTTTTATCCGAATTGCTCTTGGGTCTAAACGCTAGATTGTCATTATAGTACTTATCCGCAAGATTAAGAAGTGGTATAAGATTTATTCCATACACATCTTCAATAATACTTAAGTTGTCGTACCTGGCACAGATACGAATAATATTAGCCAGGCAAACCTTTGATCCAGCAAAGGCACCGATCCATAGGACATCATGATTTCCCCATTGAATATCAACAGAATGATAATTAATTAGAGTATCCATAATTTTATCAGGTTCAGGTCCACGATCATAAATATCACCCACGACATGAAGATGGTCAACTACCAACCGCTGAGTAGAATAAGCCAGACCTGTAATAAGCTTATCTGCCTGACCAAGAGAAATAATTTGCTGGACGATTTTTGAATAATATGCTTTTTTATTTGTGAATTCATCCGTTTTGTAAAGTAACTCTTCTATTATATAAACAAACTCTTGAGGCAATGCTTTATGTAATTTTGAGCGTGTATATTTAGATGACGAATAAGAAATTAACTTTATCATACGGTCAATGATTACTGTGTACCATTGATGTAATTCTTGTTTATTTACACACTTATCTCTAATTAACTTTAATTTTTCTTCAGGATAATAAACTAACGTCGCAAATTCATTAAGTTCTGTATCAGATAGTTCATCTTGAAATAGGTCTCTTATTTTCTCTTTTACTCTACCCGATCCATTTCTTAACACATGCTGAAAAGCTTGATACTCCCCGTGTAAATCACTGACAAAATGCTCTGTCCCTTTTGGCAGATTAAGGGTGGCTTCAAGATTAATGATCTCAGTGACCACCTTTTCTTCACTATCATATTTATGAGCAAGTAAATCTAAATATTTTATGTTCAACTTTATGATATCTCCTTCTATTTTCTTCATTTATTTTTCGAGCGAAAATTGGGTTTATTACCTACATGATAAATGTAAAATCGACTGTATTTTATAATAGTAGATTACATTTTTAGAGGAAATATATACATTGTACTCAATAAAGTGTATTGAATGATTACAAGGGATAAATAGTACCTAATTCTTATCGTTTTACTGTCTCTATGTACGATTTCTAGAAAAAGCAAAAGAAATCAAAGATAAAGCGAATCTAAATGTAGTGGAGTCAGCTCGAAGATTTTAACAATCTAAAATTAATAACACCCTTATCTTAACTATATTCAACTAGTTAAGATAAGGGTGTTTTAATAGTTTATTTCTTAATAGAAATTATTTACAACTTTGAAACAAGTTGAGCCTAAATTCGAAACATCCATTTCTTATCATTCTCTTATATAGTTCGAGCTTTTTAGACAATAATATAAGGGAGATTTAAAAATGAGCAAAATTTGTATCATTTATTCACTGACTATTAGACAAAGCCATATCTGGGGGTACTTTCTTTTATGAAATATTTAGTTCTTTCAATTTTGATTAGCTTACTATATCTTTAAATAGTTGTTTTTCAAAAAACCATATTCATCATGATTCTAGTGCAAAAAAAGAGAATCATCAAATAAATATAGAAAACGCTAATATAAAGAAAAACGCAACATTAGATTTACCTGAAAATGTAAATAATAAAACGAAGCAAAGTAATGCAATTAGAACTGTTTCACACCCTGATGTAATGACAGTTTTAGTAAACAAAAA
>NZ_NUQC01000076.1:0-11081 GCF_002585125.1 Bacillus sp. AFS029533
TATAATTTGATATTGATTTTAACTTTTCTTCAAGAGAGGTAATATCTTCTGCTTTCAATTCCTCTAAATAATTTACGTCTCCATCTTCACTATCAAAATGTAATTTATTATCATTTTTATTAAATGTAATAGATTTTCCAATCGGAACCCTATATTCATTTTCATTTTGAATTAACTCAAGAATTTCCGTTTTAGGATACGTTTTAAAATCCTCATTCGTTATTAAAGAATTCATTTGATTAACTACCACAGTGATTATCTCTAATTTTTCATCGTCATGCATCATTAATTCACCTCATTTTATATTTCCCAACTTAAATTTTCTCGATTTCGATGAATCTTCAACTGTTTATTAACTACTCCAAATGGCATTTGTATATTTCACTCCTAAATTATATTATGGAGAAAAACGAATGGATTTAACCAGATTCTATAGTAATAATAACTCGTATATACGATAGGATGTGGCTTAAATGGAAAACTTTATTTATGTTTTAAAACCAGTTCGATCTACTTTTTTACATGATTCAACGGAAGAAGAACAAAATATTGTATCAGAGCATTTTCATTATCTACAGAACTTAAATAAAGAAAAGACAGTATCTTTAGCAGGAAGAACCGAACAAGCTGAGTTTGGTATTGTCATCTTAAAAACAGAAAGCTTACAGCATGCAAAAGAAATTATGCAAAATGATCCGGCTGTTAAAAAAAATGTAATGACTGCTGAACTATATCCATTTTTAATAGCATTAAATTAAATACAAAAGTGCATCGAAAATGACTAATTCAAGCCATTCCCGATGCACATTTTATTGTTAATTACTTAAAATTAAAAAATATATTTTCTAATTCTTGTAACGAAGTAGCTTTCTTAGCTACTTCGGACTTTTCTTGATAGAAATTAATATTACTAAAGCGATGTAGTAATAAATACGTCATTAATTCTTTTTGTAAGCTCTCATTTAATTCATTATTCGTATAACCATAGCTTTCTAGAAAAATTTTATTTAGTCCTTCAAAAGGATAAAACATAAACGCAATTGGGCCAAGTAAATCATATTTTGAGTTTCCTACAAAGCAATCAGCAAAATCAATTAAACCAGTAAATTTCCACATACCATCAACTTTATTCATGATTAAATTAAATGGCGTGTATTCTCCGGTTAATAACACTATCTCCACATTTCCTTGCAATGTTCTATCATCTACATAGCTTGTTAATTGTGTATATAACTCATCATTCATTCTGTTGTTTTTATGATGATTCTTTACTTGCTCCAATTGATTCTTAATAAATTGCTTCCATTGATCATAATCATCTTGTTTTGTTGAGATCGTTGCGTCATGGATTTCTCTTATTATTTTTCCTAAATCAAACGCAATTTGCTTTTTCTCCTCGAAAGTGAGGTCATCAAAGATATCAATTAAAAGAGTCCCTTTTAGTTCACTCATTATTAAATAGCTCCAGCCTTCGAACTGACCAGTTGAAATTAATTTAGGAACATCTACGGACAAAGTTCTCCTGTTTAAAAACTCAAGAACTTGCTTCTCTTTTATGAACTCGTCATTTACATAAGAAGGATATAATTTAATTACAATATCACCATCTATACTAAAAACAATATTTCCACCGTACGAAAATCGAGTAAGCTTCTCATAATCGATTTTTTCTAACTCACAAATTTTACGAATCTTACCTTCCCAAAAACAATTTTTCTTGCGCATTATTTTATATTTTTCTTTTGTTATTTTATAAAGATAGGTCATCTATTCTACCTCAATTATTAAATATTTTGTTTATTAATTTTCCTTCTACGCAGAAAAATTTTGATTTAATACCGCTCTTTTTTTAATATTAAGCACAAATAATGTTGCGACTAAACAAAAGATACCTGCTGCAATAAAAATCGATTGGTAGGCATTTAACCAAGAATAAATTAAACCTCCACCATATGCTGCGGCTCCAGCACCTAATTGATGGGCGGTATAAATCCATCCATAGATTACCCCTACCTTCTCTTTACCAAAATGATCCGTCGCTAGTTTAATAGTTGGAGGAACTGTAGCAATCCAATCCATCCCATAGAAAATGGCAAAAGCACTTAAATAAATGATTGAATTAGTAGATAAAGCAAAAGGTAGAATAAGTAGTGACAATCCTCTTAAACCATAATACCAAAATAATAACCAACGATTATCAAAGCGATCAGAAATATATCCGGATAAAGTCGTACCTATAATATTAAATATTCCCATGAACGCTAAAATACTAGCAGCCGTCACCTCTTTATATCCATAATCGATGCAAAGTGAGATAAAATGAGTACCGATTAAACCACTAGTTGAAAAGCCACAAACGAAGAAACTCCCTGCTAATAACCAAAAAACTTTCGATTTAGCACCTAATTTGAACCCATCAAAAGCTGCCTTAACTGGATTAACATTGTTCGCTTGCTTCTGATTACTTTTTTCAGCCCCTAAAGGTAAAACACCAACATCTGCTGGATCATTCTTCATAAAAATCCAAAGTAAAACATAAATGAAAACACCAAAAGAGAATATTGTTAAAACGGCATTTCTCCATGAATAATTTTCAACGATATAGGCCATAAGCGGCAAGAATACAAGTTGACCGGCTGCTGAACTAGAGGTTAAAAGACCTAGTGCTAAACCACGCTTTTTTTCAAACCAAGTAGTAGCAACATACGCATTTAACACCGTCAAAAATGCCCCCGCACTTAAACCAATAATGATTCCCCAAATGATAAATAAATGCCAAATTTGCGACATAATCGTTGTTAGTAAAATAGCCGTTAATAACGTTCCCATACCTACTAACAATACTTTTCTAACACTAAACTTTTGGTATAATCCAGCTATAAATGGACCAGAGAATCCAACAAGAGTTATACAAATCGCAAACGCACCAGAAATTGATGCTCTACTCCAACCAAATTCCTTTTCAAATGGAATCATCATCACTCCAGACATCGTATTTGTTACTGCGGCAATAATGACGGATAAAAAAGTAACAATTAAAATAATCCAAGCATAATGTATTTTTCCACTCTTCAATCAAACTCCTCCTTCATTATTAGACCATTATCTTACTCTCATTTAATAACATTTTTTTTAGTTGATCTACACTACTAACAATTGCATTCGCTCCTGCATCAGTTAATTCCAATTCACTTCCATAACCATAAGTTACTCCAATTGCATCAATATTAGCGATTTTGGCACCCTTTATATCGTGAAGTCGGTCTCCAACCATTACTGAATCTTCCTTAGAAAGATTATTATTCATTTCAAAAATATGCTCAATGATCTCGCCTTTATCGATTCTTGTGCCATCTAGTTCACTTCCAACAATATCAACAAAAAACTCATCGAGTTGGAAATGACTCAATATTTTCTTTGCGAAAATAGTTGGTTTTGAAGTCGCTACATATAGCCTTTTTTTCTCCTTTTGCAAATCGCTTAGAAGGTCACGTATCCCGTCATATACATTATTTTCAATCATACCACTCTGAGAAAAGTATTCGCGATAAAAACGAACTGCATTTAATATATCTTTTTCATTTAATTGAAAAATTTCAGAAAAAGATTGTTGAATCGGAGGCCCAATAAATTTTAAAAGCTCTGCTTCTAATGGAATAGCTATATTCATTTTCTGTAATGCATACTTTACCGAGTTCAAAATCCCTACTTTTGGATCCGTTAATGTACCATCTAAATCGAACAAGATTGTATTATAAGTCATCTTTTTTTCCTCCATCATTATTACTCCACAAAAAAGCGTTAGCATTTTTAGCTAACGCAAATATATTAATTTACTTTTTCCATTCATTTTTCAACATACTATAAACAGCAATATCATAAAACTTTTCTCTAATTTGTTGTGCTTCTCTTTGGACACCTTCTTGTTTAAAATTTAAACGTTCTGGAATTGCCCTACTCTTCCCATTTTCAACAGCTACTCTAATCACAACTCGATTAAGATTAAGCTCATCATAACAATAAGAAACTAAACCTTCTACAGCACGAGTCATTATCCCTTTACCCTGTACATGTTCACTTAACCAGTAGCCTATTTCAGTTGTTTGATTCGACCAGTCTATATAATGTAATCCTAACATACCTACTAGTTCATTTTTATAAAAAATGCCTGCTTCAAAACCATTATTATCTGCAAACTTTTGTAACCACATAGGTATAATCGATTTTTGATAATCCTCGATCAATGGAATATTTTCAGCCCAAATCAACCATTCTTTTAAGGAGTTTTGATTTTCCTTCAGTGCCTCTACTAATGTTGCTGCATATTTCGGTGTTAATAGATTGAGTGATAAATCCTCACTTATTTGAACCTTAAACATGTCCATCCTCCTTTTTTTACTAAGACATTATTCTTAATTAGCTAATTACATTTCTTTAGATTTAGGAGAAGTATTTTAACCAAATCTAATTTCTGTTTTTATATTAATCTACTTTAATTCTCTATAAACAGGTCTAAATCCTTTCACTTTCAAAGAAAATATTTTAATTCATTATTCAACAGACATAAAATCTACACCTTAGTAGTTGTTTAATTAATATATTTTTAGAACAAGTTTTACAATTACTTGCCTAAATCACTAGTTACATAGTATATTTTTTCACAAGGAATATTAAAAACTTCTAATTATTCCTTGAAAATAAAAATCAAACCTGAGGTAATTTCATGCAAAACTGGATTATTGAAACAATGGATACATTTGGTTATTTAGGTATCTTTTTATTAATTGCATTAGAAAACATATTCCCTCCAATTCCTTCTGAAGTAATATTAACGTTTGGTGGGTTCATGACCACAGAATCTTCACTTTCTAAACTAGGTGTTATTTTCTTTTCAACTTTAGGATCAGTTATTGGAGCAATCATACTTTTTTGGATTGGTACATTACTAGATATAAAAACGTTAGAAAAAATCGTAGAACGCTGGGGGCATTTTTTACGCTTAACTAAAAAAGATGTACATAAAGCGGACGAATGGTTTTCAAAATACGGTGTTTGGACTGTCTTTTTCTGTAGACTGATTCCATTAATACGCAGTTTAATTTCTATACCAGCTGGAATGGCAAGAATGAATTTTTGGATCTTTTTGTTATTTACAACTTTAGGCTCATTAATATGGAATACAATTTTAGTTTTAGTTGGTGCATCAGTCGGTGCATCCTGGGAAAAGATTGTTGAGTATATGGATGTGTATTCAAGTATTATTTATGGAATATTAGCAATTGGATTGGTCGTTTTGATCTTCCTTTTTATCAAAAAAAGAAAACGCTCTGTTAAATAATAAGAAAAAACTCAGACTAATTTCNNTTAGTCTGAGTTTTTTTAGCTTTATTTATATCTAAGTACTCTCATCGAATTCAATACTGCCAAAACAGTAACTCCCACATCTGAAATTACTGCTTCCCACATTGTAGCGATCCCGATTACACCTAGTAATAAGAAAAATCCTTTCACTGCTAAAGCAAAAAAGATGTTTTGCCATACAATTTGTCTTGTACGTTTAGCGATTTTAATTGCATCTACAATTTTTGAAGGTTCATCCGACATTAATACAACATCAGCAGCTTCGATCGCTGCATCGGAACCAATTCCTCCCATTGCAATACCTATATCAGCTTGTGCTAATACTGGTGCATCATTAATACCGTCCCCAACAAATGCAATTTTTTCTTTTGATGATTTTATTTTTTCAATCATTTCAAGCTTTTCTACTTTTTGATGTGGAAGAAGCTCTGAATATATATCATCTATTGCTAATTCCTTACCAATACTTTTGGCAACTGAGTTAGCATCACCGGTTAACATGACAGTCTTTTTAATTCCTACTTTTTTAAGCTCAAGTATCGCTTTTTTCGCGTCACCTTTTATTTGATCTGCAATAACAATTGATCCTATATAATGATTATTTTTTGCTAAATAAACTGTTGTACCTACTTCTCTAGTTGGTTCATATAAAATCGAATGACTTTCCATTAGTCTTGAATTCCCTACTAACAGAGCATCTCCATTAATCATAACGCTAATTCCATGTCCGGCAATTTCAGTATAGTTAGATAGCTTTGCTTCATCTATATCTTTTCCGTACTTTTGACGAATTGATAATGCGATTGGGTGAGTAGAATAAAACTCTCCGTAAGCAGCTAATTCCAGTAATTCCTCTTTTGAATGACCGCGAGTAGGTATAATCGAACTTACTTGGAATTGCCCTTTCGTCAACGTTCCAGTTTTATCAAACACAACATATTTCAAATCATTTAATGCTTCTAAATAATTACTTCCCTTTACTAGTACACCTGATTTTGATGCTGCTCCAATTCCTCCAAAAAATCCTAAAGGAATTGAAACAACTAGAGCACAAGGACATGAAATAACTAGGAAAATTAATGCTCGATATACCCAATCATAAAGTGTTTCACCTGGAATAATAATTGGTGGAATGATTGCAATAATGGCTGCTGTGATCACAACTATAGGTGTATAAACTTTTGCAAATTTTGTAATGAAATTTTCAGTAGGAGCCTTTTTATTTGTTGCATTTTGAACAAGTTCTAATATTTTTGATACTGTCGATTCATTGAATTCCTTTGAGACTTCAATTTCGAGTAAACCTTGAACATTTATAAATCCACTTAATACTTCATCACCTTCAAATATTTCTCTTGGTAATGACTCACCTGTTAATGCAGAAGTATCAACACTTGAAAATCCACTTTTTACAATTCCATCTAACGGAACCCTTTCCCCAGGTTTAACGATGATCGTATCACCAATTTGAATCTTTTCAGGAGATACTTGTTCAGTTTTGTCTCCATTTTTTAAATTAGCATAATCGGGACGTATATCCATTAATTTTGAAATCGAATTCCGTGATCGATTTACTGCAATACTTTGGAACAATTCACCTAGCTGATAAAATAGCATTACAGCAACAGCTTCAGGATACTCACCAATAATAAATGCCCCAATTGTAGCTACTCCCATTAAGAAATTCTCATCAAATACTTGCCCTCTAAAAATATTTCGAATCGCTTTTAAAACAACATCAGCACCTGCTATTAAATAAGCAGCTATAAAAATAATCAATTGAAAGAGCGTTGGTACATTAAGTAATTGAGCTAAAATTAATAAAGCAGTACCAATTCCTAATTTAACAATAAGTTTTTTTGTTTCAGCATTCATTCCCTGTTTCTTTTCTTGCCCAAGTTTTGTATCCATTTTTGAAACAGGATTAATATGCGGTTCTAATACACGAATTTTATCTTTAGCGTTCTCGATAATTGATTCTTTTTGTTCCTCACTCGTCGTAATTGTCATCGTTAAAGTTGCAAAATTTACTGAACATGCATCAACGCCTTCAAGTGTGGAAACTCCTTTTTCAATCTTCATCGCACAATTAGCACAATCAAGACCTTCTAATTTTAATTCACTATTTACTTGCCTTTGCCCCCTACTCAATAAACTCAACTCCTCGCTTTAAGAAACACCTATATTAATCCTCTAAAATATGTTCTAGTGCTTGATTAAAAATTTGTGTAACATGACTATCTGCTAACGAATAATAAACTACTTTACCTTCTTTACGATTTTTTACTAAATGCGCCTGTTTTAATACACGTAACTGATGTGATATGGATGATTGAGTCATTTCTAATAAATAAGCTAGATCACATACACACATCTCAGATTGACTAAGTGCATGTAATATTCTCGTTCTCGTCTTATCTCCAAGAACTTTAAAAAGTTCTGCTACTTCTGTTAGTGTTTCAATATTTAACATGCTTCCTTTTACTGAAAGAATTATATCCTCATGCATAACCGTTTGTTGACAAGCCTCATCACAAACTTCGTCAACTTTCTTTTTTTCTTCAATCATAAACTGTCCTCCTATGAATACATGAACAATCACTCATATGTTTTCTATATATATATATTATATGAATAATTGTTCATATGTGTCAAAATATTATTTGTAAAATTTAAAGGAATATTACATATGATAAAGAAATGATTAGTAATGCATACAAAAGGAGAAAATTTAATGACTCTAATCGGATATCTTTTTTGGGGAATTTGCTTAGTAGCCGTAATATTTATCTTTTTAATCGAAAAAAAATTAGGAACCACTCCTCCTTACAAAACAGAGCATCAAGCATTATTTGAAGAAATTACAAAGATTGATCGATCCATTGTGCAGGAATAAGCGTATAAATAAAAAAAGTCAGACAGTTACNNTCAGTAACTGTCTGACTTTTAATTTTGTCTTATATCCTTATCCCTGTTCTTTTGGCATAGGAGTATTTGTTGGCTTGGCATATCCATCTTTATATTTATTATCAATAACTTTTCGAATTTCTAACGGCGTTTTTCCTTCTTGCTGTAATTTCGCTGATTCAACGGCAATTTCCATACAGTTGACACATGAAGTTGCATGGCTATCCCACACGATTGAACCATCATCTTTTACCTCATGAATAAAGCAATCTAAATTACTTTTATGACCTACACTTTCACCACAACCACAATAACACGGAATATTTTTAAGTAAATCAACATGCTGAGCTGCCACCATATAAATTTGTTGAATCTGTTGTTCTTGATCTCCTAAAAACTTCGGCAAAGTTTCTTTATTGATTGTTTTTTCTCTAATATCACTTGTTTGAATATGCTCAGCATGATTTTCGTGATTCTTCGTATTATTCGTTTCAGCTTGTTGGTTACTGCATCCTGTAAATAAAATGGAAATCATAAAAGCTGAAAGTACATTATGAATTGTTTTTCGTTTCATCCATTTCCTCCAATAAATATACGTTAATCTAATTTTAATAATTATTGGAGTGGAAGACAAATTATTTTAATTATGAATAAATAACTGAATCGATCAACATTTGCAATAAACTTGTAAATAAAAAGAAAAACCTAATCAAAAAACCTGCCCATGCAAAACGTCTATATTTTTCCCATCGTTCCTGATTATCATTACGTTTACAAATCCACATCAAAATCCAAAATCCAAGTGGTAAAATTGGTATTTCAATTCGGTATTGATTAAAATTCAAATTAATACTAAAGACAAATAAACCGATAAGCATTGCAATAATAGACTTCCATACTTCTGGTTTCAAATCATTTGTTCTATAAATCCGAAATAGTAAAATGCCAAGAGTAATATAATTTACTAGCGTAATTATAATGGTAGAAACAAAATGATCTTGATCAAAATGGATATTAACGTCCATTAGATTCTCCTTTTAGATAATTTGATGGTTTCTAATAATTATGACGGTCTTTACGATAATATTTAGTTAATTCACCATTTTCATCATCAATTGATTCTAAAATTAAATTAAAACCCTTTTTCTCAAGGATCTTTACTGAATAGATGTTTTTTGCTTCAACGGAAGCTACTATAAAATTTAACTTTCTAATTCCAAAACAATAGTCTTCTATTAAACTAGCAATTTCAGAACCAAAACCTTTTCCCCATTCTTCTTCAGCTAATCGATAGCCTATTTCAAACTCATCTGCTTCATTTTTTATGACCGCACATGTTCCAATCAATTGATTAGTCTCATTTTTACAAACAGCCATTACTTCAAAATCAGCGTTTTTTTCCTTATACATTTGAAGAATCCTAAATAATTCATTTTCAGTTTCTTCTAATGTTTTGGGACGATTTGTAATATATCTCATTACATTCACATTAGATTGAAGTTTGTGTAATGAACCTAGGTCGTCCATTTTAAGCTCTCTTAAATATAATCTATTTGATTTCATATTCATGGATATCTCCCATTTCTTTCTAATAAAAAGTCACCTATAAAAATAGGTGACATATCAAATTAACAAATACATGTTTTTTTCTTAACCCCAAGCTTTCCTTTCGCTTCGACCTTTTCAATATAGTCGCTTGCTAGAGGTACTTTACAAGCCGTATCTCCTACGTCCACGTGGACTTTTCCAATCTTTTGACCAACCATCATTGCTTCAACTGTAAGGCTTGGAACAAAACTACCTACTGAAATTACAAACCCATTCATTGTATAACGAACTCTATTTTTTGAAGTATGTATATTATTTTCAACATAATTAAGTAATTCACGAACTTCTTCCTTATCAATCTCTTCATCAGGTGCAATTGATAAATAATGACTATAAGTGCTCCATCCACAATCTTCAATTAATTCATCATCTGACTTCAACCATTCTCTAGCTAATTCGATTGCATACTGGCTTTCTGCTGCAACAGCACCTACAATACTTTCAGCAATCATATACCAGTGAGCTTCTTTCGCCCAACTTTGAAGCTGTTCCTTTGTCATTAATTTTGGATTAATTGATAAACCCGCTAAATACATCGCATCTGAATTTCCTGTATGAAAAAGTGATCGTGCTAATTCCTGATCTTTTTTAACATATTTAACAAGCTTTTTCATATCACCAATTTTAACCCCAAAGAATGGCTCCTTTGCACCATGACGTAAAAAAGTTTTTTTCGTTTGCTCAGTTCCCATTTCCTCTAATGATTTCATAACTTCTTCTAATGTCATCATCTTCTCCCCCTTAATAAAGGTTTGTTCCGTTACATCGTTGTCTAAAATGTATCCTATCATACATATCAAGGAAGGACAGTATATAATGAACTATTTTTTTCTATTCATCATACTATACAGTTTTACACTCTCATCCTTTTCAAATAATCAGATTGCGCATGAGGTTCATCAAAATAAATCAGCAATTGCAACTGCAAGAAATGAAGACTGGTCTTACACTGGAAAAACTGGACCAAATTATTGGAGTTCAATCAATAAAAAATACGCACTTTGTTCAACTGGGAAACAGCAATCTCCAGTAAATATTGATCAAGCTATAAAAAAATCACTACCTTTAGGGATAAACTACCATAATGATCTTTTTAAAATAGAAAAGTCGCAGTACACGGTAAAATTCATTCCGGTTAATCACTCCAACTCAATTAATTTAAATGGATCACACTATACATTACTACAGTTTCATTTCCATACTCC
>NZ_NUQC01000077.1:0-1267 GCF_002585125.1 Bacillus sp. AFS029533
ATTAAGATCGAACATTAATTTATAAGCAATCATTTTAATTTGTTTACTAAAAATTAGCATAATATTTTTAACTTTATCCATATTGACCGTTTGAATTTTATTTAAAAATTAAAGTAATTTCTCACCTAATAATGAGCCTATTAATGCAACGGCTACGATTGCTGTTCTATTTCTTTCGTCTAAGATTGGATTAACTTCTACGAATTCAATTGAAGTAATAATATCAGCATCAGATAGCATTTCCATTGCTAAGTGGCCTTCTCTATAAGTGATTCCTCCAGGTACAGGTGTGCCCACTCCAGGAACGTGAATTGGATCTAGACCGTCAAGATCTAATGATAAGTGTACACCGTCACACCCTTTTAAGTGGTCAATGCTTTCTTCCATTACTTTTGTCATTCCTACTTTATCAATTTCATGCATTGTATAAACTTTAATTCCTAATTCTTTAATAATTGCTCTTTCGCCTTCATCAAGATCACGTGCACCAATAATGATTACGTTCTCTGGTTTTACTTTAGGGAAGTAACCACCTATTTTCGTTAATAAGTCGTGACCATGACCTAATGAAACAGCTAAAGACATACCATGAATATTACCAGAAGGAGATGTTTCAGCAGTATTTAAATCTCCATGTGCATCAAACCAAATTAATCCAAGATTATTATAATGTTTTGATACGCCTGCTAATGTACCGATTGCAATACTATGATCACCGCCAAGTACTAGTGGCATTCTGTTTCTTTTAATAACTTCATCAACTTCAGCAGCAAGCTTTTCACATGTATCTTTTACAGATTTTAAGTTCTTTAAATTATGTTCTGAATTATCTTCTTTAACTGGTGTACGTTCTACTAAAATATCTCCTAAGTCTTCTACCTGATAAGACATTCTTTCAATACGTTCGTGCAACTGTGCATATCTAATTGCACTTGGCCCCATATCTACCCCACGTCTAGTTTGTCCTAAATCTAATGGTACTCCAATAATCGAAATATCTTTTAACATTTTTATTTCCCCCATCGACTGATTTCATAAAAGAAAACGCTTACTTGTTTTTGAAAAAATATAATTTTTTGACTGTTAAAGTTATTAATTATATTAATAGTTTAAATCTTTTGAAACAAATGGGTCAACTCGACATTTTTTTGTATACATATGCATTTTGAGCTTATTAATTGCTATATCATATGATTATATACAACAAAAAACCTTAGTCAAATGACTAAGGTTTAACTTTATGTATATTGGTGGAGCCTAGCGGGAT
>NZ_NUQC01000078.1:0-14622 GCF_002585125.1 Bacillus sp. AFS029533
TCATTTTAATGTGTCCGTTTATTGACGTAGATACAATTCTCTTAATTTAATTGCAGTCCACAATTTTAATTGCGATTCTCTTAATTTAATTGCAGTCCACCGATCAATTGCAATATCTCATAAATTATTTGCAGCGCCGAGCCTATATCACTATTCTTTTTGATTTACAGTTAGGACATCCTTTTTTATGCCAAAAATTTAAAATTAGAACTTTGGAAATGAATTATTACGAATTCTTAATATAAGAATTAATTCTATGAATCTTGAAAAATCAACTTAACATAAGTACATAAAATAACTTTATTTTCTGTTTTTTTCTAATGTTAAAATAATAGTGATTAAAATATTTTTGCGAAATTGGAGGTCAAGTATGAAACTTAATTATGAAATTAATTTGGATGATTATATTGAATTTAATTTACATCATTTAAAACATTCTAAAACTGTTCAAAAGTCGTTAATTAATCAACGAATTGCTGTGAGTTTAATCTATTTAGTAATACCATTTTTAATTTCCTTTTTTTTCAAGCAACCGCTTTTTGGTTATTTACTTGCCTTTTCGATAGCAGCCATTCTTTGGTTCGTTTATTTTCCAAAGTATTTCTACCGTTCCTCTAAAAACAAAATGATTAAGCATTTAACTGAAAAGAACGATCAATCGTTATTCGGCGAACATTCTCTAAAGGTTGATGAGAATGGAATGAAAGAAATTACAAAATCAAGTGTTCATGAAATAAAGTGGGATGATATAGTTGAAATAAAAGGAACGAAGAATTACTTTTATATTTACTTTACAAGTATGCAAGCCATTGTAGTTCCGCTAGAAGCAATAAAGGATGACATGGAGAGATTATTACAATTCTACAGAAAATATAATATTCAAGTTTTATATTGCTAGTTGAATATTGCATTCTGATCTTTAAAAGTTCAAGTTATTTTAACTTGAACTTTTTTATTGGTACTTTTCATTCTTAATCAAGAAAGAGGATTATGATAAAATGTAATAAAGGAGGGTACTCACTTGGAGAATTGTATAAAGGTTTCAGTTCGAACGCTAGTTGAGTATGCTCATACAGCGGGAAGTATCAATTTAACTTATAAAAGTTCGGTTTCTTTAATTGAAGGAACAAAGGCGCATCAAAAAATCCAAAGAGAATATGGTGAACAGGATGTAAAAGAACGACCTATATCCGGCACTATAAAATTGGATCAATTGGCGTTTCAGATAGAAGGCCGTTGTGATGGATTATTACTGAAGGATGATCAATATATAATAGAAGAAATTAAATCAACAATGAAGGATTTAAATGAAATAAATGAAAATTCATATCCTGTTCATTGGGCTCAAGCAAAAGTTTATGGATATTTTATTTGTGAAGAACTACAGCTTGAAAAGATTACACTTAGACTTACATATATTAATATTTTAACTGAGCAAAAAATAAGCTTCGATCTTTTGTTTACAAAGGATGAATTAACAAATTACTTATACAAAATGCTAGAAATTTATTATCCTTTTGCAAAATGGAAATACGATCATATTGAGTTAAGGAATCAGACCATAAAAGAATTAAATTTTCCCTTTCCTTCTTTCAGAAAAGGACAAAGAAAGTTAGCAGGTGCGGTATATCAAACGATTCAAGAAGGTAATAATTTATTTGCTGTTGCACCAACTGGAATAGGAAAAACGGTATCAACTATTTTTCCAACTGTTAAAAGTATTGGTGAGGATCGTATCAATCGGATGTTTTACTTAACTTCTAAGACAATAACTAGGACTGTTGCTGAAGAAGCATTTAAGCGCATGACAGATCAAGGACTTTGTATAAAGTGTACGACGATTACAGCAAAAGATAAAATCTGTTTTAAAGAAGAGACGATGTGTCAAAAGGATTATTGTGAATTTGCCAATGGTTATTATGACAGAATTAATGATGCTGTTCTTGATATTCTTTCATCCGAAAAAGCACTAACTAGGGAGAAAATAGAAGAATATGCACGAAAACATACAGTCTGTCCATTTGAATACTCATTAGATTTATTAAATTCTTCAGATGCTATTATTTGCGATGTAAATTATATTTTCGATCCTAGAGTATCGTTAAAGCGATTATTTGATGAGCATAAACGAAGTACAGTTTTATTAATTGATGAAGCTCATAATCTTGTTGATCGCTCAAGAGAAATGTATTCTGCGAGTCTATTCAAATCTAAATTTTTAGAGTTGAAAAATCGATATAAAAATTTAAAAGATGAACTTTATGCCATAATAAATGAAATAAATAAGCGTTTTATTGAATTAAGAAAGAAATGGAAGGACGTTGTAACCCCAGTTTCAAAGGAAATAGATGGGGATTTACTAGAACTTCTACATACATTCAATGAAATCGTAGAAATAAAATTACCGGAAATGGACGAGGACGAAAATAAACAACTTTTGCTTGATACTTATTTTGAGTCACTCAACTTCGTCAAAATCGCAGAGTTTTTTGATGAAAATTACGTATTCTACTATGAACTATATAAAAGTGAAGTTCATTTAAAGCTATTTTGCCTTGACCCATCTAAAGTTGTAAATGACGTAATAAAAAGATTTCGCTCAACAATTTACTTTTCAGCTACTTTAACCCCAATACAATATTTTCAAGATATGCTTGGTGATCAAAGTCGCGATTATACAATTTCAATCGATTCTCCTTTTCATAAGGAGCAATTGGAGGTAACAATTGACCCTCTATCAACGCGGTATCAAGATCGTGAAAGAAATTTAGAAAGATTAATTGATTCGGTATATAAAGAAATTACGAAAAGAAAAGGTAATTATTTAGTTTTTTATCCATCCTATCAATATTTAATTCAAAGTGTTGATTTATTTAAAGAGAAATACCCTACTATAAAAACAATCGTTCAAGAAAATGGTATGACTGAAATTGAACGAGAGGAATTCCTTTTACAATTTGATAGTCTAAATGAAGAAACGCTAGTTGGCTTTGCGGTATTAGGCGGTATATTCTCTGAAGGGATCGATTTAAAGGGTGATCGTTTAAACGGAGTCGTAGTAATTGGTGTAGGATTGCCGCAGATTTGTTTAGAAAGAAATATTTTAAAGGAGCATTTTAATTCGGTTGGAAAAAATGGGTATTATTATGCATATGTCTTTCCAGGTATGAATAAAGTAATGCAAGCGGGTGGAAGAGTGATACGATCTGAATCAGATGAAGGGACTTTATTACTAATTGATGACCGATATAAGAGTTCACTTTATCAAAGTTTATTACCTGAAGAATGGAAGTAAGAGTTAATAATTAAATAATTCAAAAAAAACAATTGATAATTATCAGAGTTTTTAATATACTTATCAATATAATTAAATAATCTTATCAAGAGCGGTGGAGGGACTGGCCCGACGAAACCCGGCAACTCTAGTAAAAACTAGAAAGTGCTAAATCCTGCAGGTGAAAAACCTGGAAGATAAGAGCGATATGTATATTTTGCGGACATAACCACTTCTTATTTTTTAGGAAGTGGTTTTTTATTTGACTAAAATGGGGGATTTATAATGACTAACACAAAAGAGGCTTTAAACACGAATAAAAAATCAATTGAAACGGTAGCTGTTCATGGAAGCAAAGGTTATGATCCATTAACTGGTGCGATTAGTTATCCAATTTATCAATCTGCTACTTTTAAGCATGCAGGTCTTCATCAATCGACTGGATATGATTATGCAAGATTACAAAATCCAACTCGTGAAGAAGTTGAAAATACTGTTGCAAAATTAGAAAGTGCAAATTATGGTGTTGCATTTTCAACAGGAAATGCAGCCGTTACTGCAGTATTAAGCTTATTTAAAAAAGGTGACCACCTAATTGTTTCAGATGATTTATACGGTGGTACATATCGTTTATTCGAAGAAATTTATTCGCCATATGGACTTGAGCATAATTTTGTAGATACGACTGAAATTGAAAATATTCTTGATGCACTTAAACCGAACACAAAAGGAATTTTTATTGAAACACCATCAAATCCAATGATGAAAGTAACTGATT
This sequence comes from Bacillus sp. AFS029533, assembly GCF_002585125.1. Taxonomy (NCBI): domain Bacteria; kingdom Bacillati; phylum Bacillota; class Bacilli; order Caryophanales; family Bacillaceae; genus Bacillus; species Bacillus sp. AFS029533. The sequence continues at coordinate 4,053 of NZ_NUQC01000078.1, forward strand.
TAAAAAGAGTAGTTGAGCTTGCAAAAGAACGAGATATAATTGTGATCGTTGATAATACATTTTTAACACCTTATTTCTTTAGACCAATTGAATTAGGTGCAGATGTTGTTGTTCATAGTGGAACAAAATATTTAGGTGGCCATAATGATACACTTGCTGGTTTTGTCGTAACAAATTCTGAATATACGAATGAACGAATTCGTTATTATCAAAAATCAACAGGAGCAACATTAGCTCCATTTGACTCTTGGTTGATCTTAAGAGGAATTAAAACATTACATTTACGTATGGAATACAGTCAAAAAAATGCAATTGTACTTGCGAAATTTTTAGAAAATCATCCGAATGTTACTGAAGTGTTTTATGTAGGGTTACCAACGCATAAAGGGTATTCAATTATTAAAGAACAAGCAACTGGATTTGGTGCAATGATTTCATTTAAAGTGAAAGATTTAAGTTTGGTTGAACAAGTATTAGGAAGTGTAAAAGTTATTACATTCGCAGAAAGCTTAGGTGGAGTTGAATCATTAATTACGTACCCACATACGCAAACTCATTCAGAAATGCCAGAGGAATTTAAAAGAAAGCTTGGTCTAGATGACCATACACTTCGTTTATCTGTTGGTATTGAACATATTGATGATTTATTAAATGACTTAGAAAATGCATTGGGGTGATGAGGATGCAATTTGGAACGAAATTAATTCATAATGGAAATGAAATAGATCAGGCAACAGGCGCATTAAGTATTCCGATTTATCAAACTTCAACATTTCATCAATTTGATATAGAGAATTTTGGTAAGTACGACTATGCAAGAAGTGGAAACCCAACAAGAGAAGCATTAGAAAATACAATTGCAAAGTTAGAAAATGGTGTTCGCGGTTTTGCATTTTCATCAGGGATGGCTGCAATCTCATCTGTATTGTCTTTGTTCTCAGCTGGAGATCATATTGTCATTTGTGAAGATGTATATGGAGGAACATTTAGAATCGCGACTAAAGTATTAAATCGTTTCGGAATCGATTTTACATTTGTAGACGCTTCTAATTTACAAGAGATTAAAGCCGGAATAAAGCCAAATACAAAAGGACTTTATTTAGAAACACCGTCTAATCCTCTTTTGAAAATTACTGATTTGAGTAGTGCAATCAAGATAGCAAAAGAAAATGACATCCTTGTCATTGTAGATAATAGTTTTTTATCACCATATTTACAAAGACCTTTAGATTTAGGAGCTGATATTGTCGTTCATAGTGCAACAAAATTTATTGCAGGCCATAGCGACGTAATCGGAGGGCTAGCGGTCGTAAATTCGGAAGAACTTGCAAATGATTTATACACAATCCAAAATTCATTCGGGGCAATTTTAGGTCCACAAGACTGTTGGTTAACATTAAGAGGATTAAAGACATTAAAAGTTCGTATGGATGCATATGAACAAACTGCATCAAAATTAGCAAATTGGCTTTTAGAACAAGAAGAAGTTGAGGATGTTTATTACCCAGGACTAAAAGATCACCCTGGTCACGATATACATTTTGAGCAGGCTACTGGAGGAGGAGCAGTCCTTTCATTTACACTAAAAACGATTGAACAAACGACAAGTTTCCTACAATCAGTCGAAAACGTTGCAGTTGCCGTTTCATTAGGTGGAGTTGAGACAATTGTTTCATATCCTGTGAAGATGTCCCATGCTGCAATACCGCTCGATGTTCGTGAAAGATTAGGCGTAAAAGATACATTAATAAGAGTGTCAGTTGGTTTAGAAGATATTGAAGACTTGATTGCAAGCTTTAAAAAAGCATTAAATGCAGGGGTAAGAGAAAAACAAGAAGTGCAGGAATAGGGAAACCGGATAATTAAAAAAGAGAATCTGTCTTAGAAACACGAACAAATTAAACTCTATATTAAAAATCCCACAATGGAATTTCTGTGGGATTTATTTATTTTATATTTTTTAATTTTGCGCTATTGATGATGCGTAAATTAGATGTAAACTTTTTAAGTAATATAAAGATTTTTAGTTGACTATGAAATGAATATTTCCCCGTCACCAATTTCCTCTTGAATTACCTCAGCTGCACCTATAAGTGCCAAAGCGTTTCCAACTAATTGAATTGAATCAGAAAGCACGATTTTTCTTTGTAATTCAAGTAAATTTTTCTTATCTGAAGTGAACAATTGCTTAGAAACGTAAAAAGCAACGGATAACTGACCAGCTGTGCCAATCCACATGCCTGATATGATATCTCTTTTCCCTTGAAAGATTGAATCTTTGTCAATTGAATATAATTTTGATAATGTAATCGTTTCATATAATTGTGCAACTGCCTTAACCCACGATGCAGCAACAATTTGTTTTTCAAGACTTGCTTGTAAACCGTCATCTTCTATAGTAGTTATTTGATTTTGGTCTTTCCCTTCCTTTTCCTTGATATTTTCTTCTAGCATCTTTTCCATCTCCAATATAAAATATCTGTTATTTATATAACTATTCAACTTAGTGTGATTGTGATTCTATCTAATAGGATATTTTCGTATTACAATAATTAACTTTTCGTTAAATTAGGATGGAATCAACTAAATAATCTGATGTCTAATTAATTAATATTCAAGTTTGAATTGTCTAAAAATGGATAAAAAAAGCTAATTGACATATGGTTAATTGTAATGAAAAGGTTTCACTATGTTTATAAACGAATATTTTTTAAAAATAATACAAAAAATGTTCGTGTTTTTGCTTGAAACGCATTCATATTGATGGTATTCTATTTTAGGTTGATCAAATGATATAAATTAAACCTTATTTGGAGGTATATATAGATGTATGATGTTATCGTTGTTGGAGCAGGACCTGCTGGAATATTTACTTGTTATGAATTAACTTTAAAAATGCCTAATGCTAAAGTACTACTTGTTGATAAAGGACATGATATATTCGCAAGACATTGCCCGATTTTACAAAAGAAAATTGAAAAATGTCCGCCTGCTGCAGGTAAAAAAGAATTTTCAGGTTGCTTACCAGCTTGCTCAATTACAAATGGTTTTGGTGGTGCTGGAGCATATTCAGATGGAAAATTTAATATTACAAGCGAATTTGGTGGATGGATGACAGATTACTTATCAGATTCACAAGTAGTTGAATTAATCAAATACGTTGATGAAATTAATTTAGAACATGGTGCGACTGAATCGATTACTGATCCCTTAACAGAAGAAGTTAGAGATATTGAACGTCGTGGTTACGCAGCTGGACTTAAATTATTACGCGCACAAGTTCGTCATTTAGGAACTGAGCAAAATTTAGAAATTCTAAAAAGCATTTACGAGTATTTAAAAACGAAAATCGATATGAAGTATAAAACTGAAGTAGAGGACTTAATAACTGAAAAGGTTGAAGGTACTCATATCATAAAGGGAATTAAATTAAAAAAAGGTGAAGAATTACATGCTAAGAAAGTTGTAATTGTGCCTGGTCGTGATGGCTCAAAATGGCTAACTGATGTTATGAAAAAACGTCGTTTAAAAATGTCAACAAATCAAGTTGATATTGGTGTTCGTGTTGAGACTTCAAACGTAGTAATGGAAGAGATTAACAAGCACTTATACGAAGGTAAATTCGTCTTTAATACTAGCGTGGGTACAAAAGTCAGAACATTCTGTAGTAATCCATCTGGACACGTAGTAGTTGAAAATCATTCAGGAATTATGACTGCTAATGGTCACGCTTATAAAGACCCTAAACTAGGTAGTCCAAATACAAACTTTGCCTTATTAGTATCGCATCAATTCGCAGAACCATTTGATAAACCAAATGAATATGCGCACGAGGTTTCACGCCTTGCAAACATGCTTTCACACGGTGGAGTAATCGTACAAAAATACGGAGATATTTTAAAAGGTCGCCGTTCAACTGAAAAGCGTATTAAAGAAGGCTTTTTAGAACCAACTTTAAAAGAAGCAGTACCAGGAGATTTAGGATTAGTTTTACCATATAATACAATGAAAAGTTTAATTGAAATGGTAGAAGCATTAAATCATGTAACTCCAGGTATCGCTGCAGAACATACACTTTTCTACGGCGTAGAAGCAAAATTCTACTCAGCACGACCAAAGCTAAATGTACACTTTGAAAGTGAAATCTCTGGATTATATCTAGGTGGAGATGGAGCAGGAGTTACTCGTGGCTTAGCTCAAGCAAGTGCTTGTGGTGTATGGATTGCGCGTGATATCATTACAAAAATCGGAAGTAAAGAAAAAGAATTAGTTACTATTTAATACTTTATTTAACAAACCTCTATTGCATTGTTATAGCATTAGAGGTTTGTTTTGTTAGACTAAACATTTAATTAATTATTTTAGTATTTGGCTTAAAAAAGAATTAACGTGACTTTTTTGAAAAGGTATAATTTAACTAAAAACTAAAAGGTTTGTGATATCTTGCAATTAAAAACTAAATATAAAACTTGGATTCGTATCTATAAACTGCTTATATTTCTAGTGATTTCACTCATCTTTCTTTCTGTAACAATATTACCTGTTAATACATATGTACGAATTCTATCAGGAATTTTAGCTGTGCCATTTCTATATATAACACTTATACTTTCTTATTCTATATACCAATTCGCATCCATTGGAGGGAATTATCAGTCAAAAATTCATGACTTAATTGTGTCCAAAGTAAAGTGGGATGGAGACGGAACACTTTTAGATATTGGTACGGGCAGCGGTTCGCTGATCATTAAACTCGCAAAGGCTTTTCCTACATCAGTATTAACTGGAATTGACTATTGGGGGGGAAATTGGGAGTATTCAAAAGCACAATGCCAGCAAAATGCAGAAATAGAAGGTGTTTCTCATCAGATTCATTTTGTGAAAGCAAGTGCTTCAGAACTCCCTTTTAATGAGAATGAATTTGATGTCATTGTAAGCTGTCTTACTTTCCATGAAGTAAAAGATCGAAGCAATAAAACTGATGTAATAAAAGAGGCATTAAGAGTGTTAAAACCTGGAGGGGAATTCGTCTTTTTAGATTTATTTATGGATGAAAAAATATTTGGAGATGAAAAGGAGCAGCTCTTAAACGATTTAAAGAAATATGGTGTATCTGAATTGAACAGATCTAAACTTGATAAAGAAATGAAATTGCCAAAAATTTTATTGAACAAAAAAGTATTAGGAAATGCAGTGATTTTGAGTGGAAGGAAATAATAATGAAATCACTATAAAACAAATAGTTGGATGAATGATTTTGGCTGTGAAAGAAGGTTTAGTAGATTATTGATCGAAGTGATTTATAAAATAACTACATATAAGTTAGGAGTCTTAACATGGAAGATAAAGAGAAAATTTATTATAAGCGTGGTACAGAAGAATTAAAAATGAAAAATATACGTGCCCATAAGCTTGTTCAAGAGTTTAATAATATAAATGTGGAATCGTTCGAAAGAAAAGAAGAAATATTGAAAGAGCTGTTTGGTACAGTAGGGGAAAATCCAAGTATTGAGCATAATTTTCATTGTGATTTAGGGGATAACATTCATGTGGGAGATCATTTCTATGCAGGTTATAATTGTACAATCTTAGATATGGCAGAAGTGAAAATAGGAAATAACTGTATGATTGGTCCGAATGTAGGAATCTATACAGCTGGCCATTCGATTCAACCAAAGGATCGAAATAAGAGCGGGTATGCGATTCCAATCCATATTGGAGACAATGTGTGGATTGGAGGGAGTTGTACTATTTTACCAGGCATTACGATTGGAGATAACTCAATTGTAGCTGCAGGTTCTGTCGTTACGAAAGATGTACCTTCTAATAGTGTAGTGGCCGGTAACCCTGCGAAAATTATTAAAAGTATAGAAAATTAAATGAAATTATAAACTTAATAAAAATATAAATGAGGTAGATAAAATGGATAATTGTGCAGATGTTTTAATCGTGATCGATTTACAAAATGGTGTATGTTACAGCGGTGAGCATTTATTTGAATTGCAAAATTTAATTAGTAAAGTAAATAAAAGAATCTCATTATATAGAGAATTAAGTAAACCAATTATTTTTGTTCAGCATTGTGATGAAGAATTAGTACATGGAGAAGAACTTTGGGCTATTAATGCTAATCTAGATGTTCGAGAACAAGATTTTTTCATCAATAAAATACATGCAAATTCTTTTTTTAAAACAAACTTAAAAAATCTTTTAGATCAATTAGCTGTACAAAAAATAGAATTTTGCGGTGCTCAAACTGAATACTGTATGGATGCTACAATTAAATTTGCGCATGGATTGGGTTACGAAAACTTCATGGTAAACGGAGCAACTTCTACATTAAATAATCCATTTATGTCTGCAAAAGAAACAATTGATTTTTATGAAAAAATGTGGAACCATCGATTTTTAACTTTTATAGAAAATGATCTCAAAAGGGATACTTTAGCAAAAAATTAACTACTCCACATTAAAGAGGTAGATGAGAAATACTCTCTAGGACTATTTAAAAATCTAGTGAATATAATTTAGTAGATTTGAATAGAAGTGGGGGGATATAAATGAAAAGAGTTGCATTTTGCATCTTCTGTTTCTTTTTGTTGTTTTTATCGAATGTCTCAATCTCAAATGCAACATCGCGCTATTTAGATCAAATAGATAAGAATAATCGTAAGGAAGTTAATTATTATGTTAAGAAATCAACTGTGATTGTCGAACAAAAAGAATTTAGTTTAACAAATAAGGAAAAAAACACAAACGAAAATGTAGTGGCTATTGCTGCAAAATACGATACTGTAAGAGATCGTTTCTTTAAAACAGCGAATTATGATACGTATTTACTGGATGAAAAAACAGGAGAAATATTAGATCCTGGAAAATTTGTTTCATCGAAAATATATGATGAATTCATAAAACAACACAAAAATGATGGAGAAAATGATTTTAGATGGAAAAATTCATTAATCGTTTTGGCATTAATATTTATTACTATCATAATCATTCCAATTTTTGCTTCAAAATTAAATGATTAATTCGAAGGCTGTTTCGGCAGTCTTTTTATTATGCTAAATAGATGATTATTGAAGTATGAAGTTTATTAGATTGAAATTTAGATTAACTAGTAGTATTTTTATTAGAAAACAGGTTAGGAGATAAGAAGATGATCCAGTCAATCGTGCATATTGCATTAGTCGTAAAAGAGTATGATGAGGCTATTGAGTTTTATACGAAAAAACTTCATTTTAATTTAATTGAAGATACATATCAGCCTGAACAAGATAAGAGATGGGTAGTTGTAAGTCCACCTGGTTCATCAGGAACGACTATTCTACTTGCAAAGGCATCAAAACAAGAGCAAGAGCCATTCGTTGGCAATCAAGCTGGTGGGAGAGTTTTTTTATTTTTAGGAACAGATGATTTCTGGAGAGATTATGAGGAAATGAAATCAAAAGGAATTGAGTTTGTAAGAGAACCGAAAGTACAAGATTATGGAACGGTTGCAGTATTTAAGGATTTATACGGAAATCTATGGGACTTAATACAATTCAGTGACAATCATCCGCTTGCAAAAAGAATAAAATAAAAGTTTACTTGATATTAAAAATAAATTTGCCAATTAAATTTAACGTTTATTTGATGTTTACAGAATTAATAAAGTAATTAGAGGAACCTTCATTTTGACGAAGGTTCCCAAATTTTTTATTTAATTACACAAACATTATAAATGGAATAAATGCATAAATAAAAAGACAATAGGAGGAATCAATAATGAGGGTAGAAGATTTAAAGTATTACATTTCTTAATCCCCAATATACTTAGGCCTGACGCTATTATTAATATACCGCCTACAATCGTCACTTCATTTAGAAGATCAGTGCTTAAAGAATTCTTCATTAGTATGGCAATCAAATAGATGGATCCCTGCCATGTAAATAATGCAATTCCAGCAAAAATGATTCCAATCCCAAAAGTGGATGCTAAAACAATCGAAGTAATGCCATCCAACGTACCATTTGCAAGAAGGTATGTATAATCCCCTTTTAACGCTGCTTCTACTGGTCCTAAAATCGATAATGTTCCAATACAAAATAATAAAATAGCGGTTGATAATCCTTCAGCCAAATTACCTTTAGAATATTTATTAACTAAGCTATTAAATCTTGATTCTAACTTGAGTTTTTGTCCAATTAATCCGCCTATGGCCAGACTTACAATAAAAAGTACTGGATATTTGCTAGAAGGCAAATGTTGTACTAGTGAGTTGATCCCTAATCCTAAAGCTACTAATCCCATCGCCTGCATAAGGATTTCATGATATTCTTCTTTTATCCCTTTTTTAAAGATGCTTCCGATCAAGCTCCCGGCTATAATCATCAATGTGTTAAAAATCGTGCCAAACATAATTCGATTTCTCCTTTTATTAATAGTATATTAATAAAAAATAAACCCTCTAGTAACTAGAGGGTCAAGTAGGTTTTTATCATTTAGTTTACTCATAAGGTAATAAAATTTCCGTGACATGCTTTTCATTATCGTTAGTAAAGCCGTAATCAATAAGTGTAATTTCAAAGGAATCATCTAACAGTTTATAATTGTGTTTTTTCATATACGTCAATAATTTCTTATAATAATCAACAGCATCAATGTGAGTACCTTTAAATCGAACTCTCAAATAGTCTCTTGATGGAATAAGAATGGAAGTTGGTGGAATGTGATCTCCATCTTCAAGTATCATGAAAATACTGGAGTATTTATCAAAAACATTCTTTTTCAAATTTGATGCTGAGATTGAGATGCCAATTTTCCCTAAAAAAATTTCCTCATTAATCCCAAAACTGTTCCTTAGTTCTGTAATAGGTAATTCAATATCATCGCCTATAACATAGTCATGGCGTAAATAAGCTACATGCATTTCGGGAAGTGTTATTTCTGATATTACATCTAAAGGTGTACTAACAGCATCTTCAATTTGTAATAAACGGCGTGATATTTTCGTTTCAATAATCTCCAATTCATTCTTCTTTTTGGCAACTTCATCTTTTTGTTTTTTTAACATTTCAACAAGAGCATCAATTTCCCGATAATTAAAAAAATCAATCATTTCGTTTATTGGTAAATCAAGAGCCCTCAAATATTTAATCGAATTCAGCCTTTCAAACTGTTGAGTTGAATAATATCGATAGTTGGTCTTTTTATCGGTAAATTCTGGACGTAAGAGACCAATCTGATCATAATACCTAAGAGTCGCAATTTTAACTTGGAATAATTTTGATACTTCACCAATTGTAAAATACTCTTTCATTTCTTAAAAACTCCTCTATTTGCCATGAAAATGATATTCCTTATTATCAAATATCCTTTAATTTTAATAAGCTCCAAATTGTTAAATTTTGATAAATGTAATTACTTTCCGGAAAGATTGTTAATTTAAATAATACATTCAATTCAGATTGTCATCAATTAATAAAAAATGTTCAATATGTAGATCAGAAAATTCAATTATCAAAATTAGGACTTTAAATGATAATATAAGGAAATAGAGAGAAAATTTGTAAAATTAATCAATTAAGTAGGAGCAGATTACATGGAAAAAGAGATTTATCTAATTAGACACTGTGAAGCAGAAGGACAGCCATTTGAGGCGAATCTAACGAAGCGAGGTTCAAAACAAGCTAAGCAATTGAGTGATTTTTTCTCAAAGATAAAAGTTGACCAAATTATTTCAAGCCCTTTTTTACGAGCAATTCAATCAATCGAACCGACTAGTAATGAAAAGAATATAGACATTGATCTCGATGAGCGACTATCTGAACGTAAGCTAAGCTCAACTGATTTACCCGACTGGCTTGAAAAATTAGAAGCCACATTTGAAGATATGGAGTTGAAATTTGATGGTGGCGAATCAAGTCAAGAAGCTACTAATCGTGCAATAAGCGTAATAGATGAAATCATCAAAAGTGAAAATCAAATTACAATCATTGTAACTCATGGGAATTTGATGTCTTTAATAATAAAACAGTTTAACAAAGAATTTGGTTTTGAGAATTGGAAAAGTTTAAGTAATCCTGATATTTTTCTTTTGAAGTGTAAGGATAATGAGTTTGATTGTGAACGTTTGTGGGAAGTTGAATAAGAGAGTTGGTAAGAAAAAATATAATTCGCCTAAGCTAATAGATTATTAAAATTAGAGGTTCAGTTAGAGAAGATTGTTGAGTTTTTTATTGAACTAAATGGCAGATTAGTTACATAAGGAATGTTAAAAAAATGATACGCTTAGAGAATAAGGATTGATATAATTAACCTATAGAAAAAATTTCCAACTATTTTAGGGGAGATAATAATGGGATTATTATTTGATTTAACATTTAATATATTTGGTAGTATTGTATGTGGATGGCTGATAGTTCTTTCGATAATAAAGATACAAGAAGGTTTATCGGGGGCTAAATTTGAAAAACATCAAAAAAAGTATTTATACAAACGAGGAATATTACTAAGCATAGCAATAGGGCTAGTTTTTTATTTTACTGGATGGTAGTAATTCCTTATCCAACTAAACCAGCTAATAGT
>NZ_NUQC01000079.1:0-2835 GCF_002585125.1 Bacillus sp. AFS029533
TAAATGGAACTAATTTAATGTGACTTAGATGGTAATACCAAATCAATTTTAAAGATCACCTGGGGAGCTTTGGGTAAAGTATTAGTGTAAAATCATCTAGTTTTTGATGTGGCTCTTTTTGATACTCAACTTTAAATAAGACTGATTTAAGGAGTTTATTTTTAAGCTCTATATTGGTTGTTTTGTAATATAAATCTAACACTTTTTCAAAGGTTGGAATTAATTGTTCGTTTAGCAACTCTCTATTGTGATATTTTGCCAGTTCATCCAAAATTAACGTCTTACTATTTGAAAGTTCTTCTAGTCGATTAGAGAGGGTTTTTGAACGTTCATTGTAAATCGATTCATCATAAATACCGCGTTCTAGTAAATTAAATAAATTATTTTTTTGTTTTACAACTTCATTTAATTCATTCTCTATTTGTTTAAGTGCCTGTTTTTTTAAATTAATTACTTCAAAATCTTCCTCGTCGGGTTGATTCGTAAAACTGATTTTATATTCTTTTAACCAAATTTCTAACCCTTGTAATAGTTTCTCTTCAATTAAATGAGTATAGGAAGAGCGGGTGTTACAACGGTTATTTGTACACACAATTTGTCTAGGTTTGCCTTTTGGATAACGCTGCTGTAATTTTGATCCACATTTACTACAAAACATTATTCCAGCTAGCTGATTACTTAATTTACTATTATAAGGGGCATGGTATCGACTAGTTAAAATATCTTGTGCAAAATTGTGTATATCAGGATCAATTATTGCTTCATGTTTTCCATCGACAATTAACCAGTCAGATTTTGGTTTTCTTATACCTTTACTTGATTTTTTATTCCAAGTCACTTTACCGATATAAATCGGATTTTTGATCATCTCCAAAATGGAATTGTAACTCCACTTTTTACCTGTATAGGAAGGGATATTCATTTGATTTAAACGGTTAGCAATTTCGTTTGCACCAATCAAATCCTTCGTATACCATTCAAAAATACTTTTTACTACCTTTGCCTGCTTGCTATTAATACGTAAAGAGCGGAATTCCTTTGTTTCATATATCTCATATCCATAAGGTGCAAAGGTTCCTAAATAATTTCCTCTTTGGACTGATAATACTCGACCTCGTTGAAGCCTTCGAGTAATTATTTTTAATTCTTTTCGCGCCATAAATGCCTCAAATTCACTGTATTCCTCATCAAACTCATCATGTAGGTCATAGGTCTTTCTTGGAGTAATAATTTTTGTTCTAGAGGATTTAAACGTTTCTAAAATAATGCCCTGTTCCTTCATATTACCGCGTCCAAGACGGTCCATATCCATTACTAACACGCCATCATATTTGAATTCTTCAACTTCTTGTAAAAGCTTTAACATTTCTGGCCGGTAAACAAGCGATTCACCAGATGCAATTTCTTGTCGTATACAGATTATATTTAAATTACTTTCCTTAGCGAATTTCAAAAGCTGCTCCTTATGCTTTGATAAGGTCTCACCTTCACCTCTAGCCTCTGCATCTAAATCTGCTCGACTTTTACGCAAGTACAATGCAACTCGTTCCATGTAATCACCTCATAGACTATATATATGTCTAATTAAGGAATTAATTAATTTTTGAATCATCGGCAAAAAAAGGTTGGTTAGTCCGTCAGAAAACTAAACATACAATGAATTATGGGGGTGGTGATACTGAGTAAACAAACAGAATTTACTGCTACCTATCAATTCGGAAAAACAAAAGTGAATATAATTGCGCCAAATGATGTTACAGAAGAAAATAAAAAGAAAATTATTGAAGAAATTCATACGATTGGCTGGAAGATTATTAAAGAAGAAATGTATAAGAAAGATGATCAGTAAGATGAATTTAGTAAGCACCTAAAAAAGGGTGCTTTTTTATCTGTAATCTTGATCAATGAAGAATTAGATTTCAAAAGTAAATTGCTTAGGCAAACTATATTTTTGTACTTTTCACAGCGGTAAAAAACTAAATATGCAATCAATTTAACTACAGATATAATAGTGACCATGATTCATTATTTTAAGAAAAATTCTAAGACAGATTACTCAAAAATCTGTCATTTTTTTTACATAACGAACGTAATTATAGTGATAGTGATTCTAAATATTCATCAAAGAGAGGAATGTTGGTTATTATCGAATATCATTTTAAAAAACAATTTTGTTCAAAGGGAAAATTGATCGAACGTAAGCTTGCTGATCAATTGATTTTAAATGTAAGAATAAAAGATGTCTTAGAACTAGCTTATAATAACTGGGCTTTAGATTATGCAAAAGGTGTAGTTGCCTTAAATCTTACAAATGGTGAATTAATTGGTTATTCACTTAAGGGTGCACATAATAGAACTAGAAACGACTATGAGATTATTATTTTTGAACTAGATGCAAATGTTGACGTGGAAGATATTACTGTTTTAATGGGGAATATTGGTATTCGAGCTGTACGGACATTTTTTGAAATCGACGATGAAACTTTTTCTAACAATATGATATTTTGGACAGAAACCTATTTACGGTTTCATAATTTGACGATTAAATCAATTAGAGATCGGTTTTTAAAGGTACTATATACTGATTATAAACAAACCTTTTATAATACTTGCATTAAAAAACAACTTGATTATGTTTACGCTAACTATATCGTTCATTACAATCATTAGGGTGAGATCTTAAAAATTATTTTATTAAGCTTAATTTTTTGTTTCAATCCCCTTTTAAATCCTTTAATCGGCTCCTTTTAAAGTCAATTTTTTACTGTCCCAAACCAATGATATTCCGTTTAGATAGGTATTATCCTCTAAGTCATAATTTAATGCGTTTAATGA
>NZ_NUQC01000007.1:0-67274 GCF_002585125.1 Bacillus sp. AFS029533
GTAGAACGTCGCCTGGTAACCAAAAACATCAGCAATTAGGCTGATGTTTTTTTTGTTATCTAAAAATGCTCAAATGATCAAACGAGATTGATCAAAATAATAATTTTTTTAATAAAAGTAAAAAGGAAAAAAAGCTTCTTAAAAGAATTGTATAACATATATATATATATACTGATAAAGAAAAATCGCCAATTGGCGAGCCTTTAGGTAATGACAGAGAGGATATAGCACTTATATTTAATATCCAATATTGAAAAATACGTCAATTTTTCTTCTAGGCTACCAATTTATACAATTCTTAATGTATAAAAAAGATTAAGAGCTGTATCGTTTGGAAAAAATGGTAAAGAGATAATAGTTGAAATTTTTCATGAAAGGAATATAATAATAGTCAAAGATAGTCAAAGTCAGTAAAGGTGGTAAATAGATGAAGAATATATCAGATATTATTGAACAATATCTAATGCACTACTTTGACATATCCGATAAAGATTATGTCGAGATAAAAAGAAGTGAAATAGCGAATAAATTTGATTGTGTACCTTCTCAAATAAATTATGTAATAAATACTAGATTCACATTAGAAAGAGGATATGTAGTAGAAAGTAAACGCGGCGGCGGCGGGTATATTCGAATTATTAAAGTACAATTTCATGATAAAGCGAGCGTGATAGATCAAATATTAAGTAGCTTTACTAATAATATTGCACAGTCTAGCTCAGAGGACTATATTCGTCTACTACTTGAAAAAAATGTAATTACTGGGCGAGAAGCAAAAATGATGTTAAGTGTATTAGATCGTTCAGTAATAATGGTTAATTTACCTTATAGAGACGAGTTAAGAGCAAGAATGTTCAAGGCAATGCTAAGAAGCTTAAAGTATAAATAGAATATGGAGGTTGCCCATAATGATTTGTCAAGAATGTCAAGAACGTCCGGCAACATTACACTATTCTAAAATTATTAATGGTGAGAAAACAGATATTCACTTATGTGAGAAATGCGCAAATGAATCGAACAATAAACATATTTTTTCTGAAATAGGTGGTTATTCTGTAAATGATTTGTTAGCTGGATTGTTTAAAGGTAATACTGGTATTTATGAAATGAAGAAAAATAAATTTCATCAAGATTCCCAAATTGAATGTCCTAGATGTAAGATGACTTTTCAAAAGTTTACTAAAATTGGACGGTTAGGTTGTTCTACTTGTTATGAAACATTTATGGATCAGATGAAACCAATTGTTAAAAGAATTCATAGCGGTAATGTATCGCATACAGGGAAAATCCCTCAAAAGATTAATGGGGCAATCTCCTTGAAAAGGAAGTTACAAGACTTGAAATCTCAAATGAAAAATTTTATTGATAACGAAGATTTTGAGCAAGCAATTAAGATTCGGGATGAAATTCGTGAAATTGAAAAAGATTTACAAGCCCTTCAAAAGGAGGTGGAGTAAGTTACATGTCTATTAATCGAATTATTAATGAGGCCATCAGTCCATGGATGAAACAAGAAGGCCCAGATGATGATATCGTTTTAAGTAGTCGTATTAGGTTAGCTAGAAATTTCAGTGCATATTTGTATCCAACTTTACTTAGTCAAGACAAGGCTAAAGAAATTTGTCATTTAGTTAAACATTATTTTGAAGGTAGTACAGCTTTACCAAACGGACCTTTTGAATATATTGAAATTAATAAGTTAGAACCAGTAGAAAAAAGAGTATTAATTGAAAAACACTTAATAAGTCCTAATTTAGTTCAAGAGTCGGTACATGGAGCATGTATACTATCTCAGGATGAACAAATTAGCATTATGATCAATGAAGAAGATCATTTAAGAATTCAAGCTCTATTTCCAGGTTTACAACTTAGAGAGGCACTTACTCAAGCGAATCATATTGATAATTATATAGAGAGTCAGCTTGAATATGCTTTTGATGAAACAATTGGTTATTTAACTAGTTGTCCTACTAACGTTGGTACCGGATTAAGGGCCTCAGTGATGATGCATCTACCAGCACTAGTCATCACGAAACAATTTAACCGTTTAATCCCTACTATTAATCAACTTGGTTTAGTAGTAAGAGGAATTTATGGTGAAGGTAGCGAAGCATTAGGTAATATCTTTCAGATTTCGAATCAAATAACATTAGGGAAATCGGAAGAAGAAATAATAGAAGATTTAACGACAATTGTTCAACAACTGATTAAACACGAGAAATCAGCAAGAGATGCACTTGCAAGAACTTCTTTAATTCTTTTAGAAGATCGAGTCTTTCGTTCTTTAGGTACATTGAAATACGGAAGAATAATAGAAACAAAGGAAAGTGCTAAGTGTTTATCGGATGTACAATTAGGGATTGATCTAGGTTTAATTGATGGGTTATCTAAAAACTTTTTACATGAATTAATGATATTAACCCAACCAGGTATCTTACAAAAGTATGTCGGTGATCAGCTTACTCCCGAAGAAAGGGATATTAAAAGAGCTTCACTAATACGCGAAAGACTATCTAACAAAAATAACTAATTATATGGGAGGAACCAATTATGATGTTTGGTCGATTTACAGAACGTGCTCAAAAAGTATTAGCTCTTTCTCAAGAAGAGGCAATCCGAATTGGACACTCAAATATAGGTACAGAACATATTTTACTAGGACTTGTTCGAGAGGGAGAAGGGATTGCTGCTAAGGCATTACTTGCACTTGGATTAAGCCCAGAGAAAGTACAACAAGAAGTGGAAACATTAATAGGACGTGGCCAAGGAGTTGCTCAAACTGTACACTACACTCCTAGAGCTAAAAAAGTGATTGAATTATCAATGGATGAGGCTCGTAAATTAGGTCATTCATATGTAGGAACAGAGCATATCCTTTTAGGATTAATTCGAGAAGGAGAAGGCGTAGCAGCAAGAGTATTAAATAATCTTGGTGTTAGCTTAAATAAAGCTCGTCAACAAGTTCTTCAATTATTAGGCAGTAATGAAAGCTCGTCTAATCATCAAAATGGATCTGCTAATCAAGCAAACACACCGACATTAGACAGCTTAGCTCGTGATTTAACAGTATCAGCTAGAGAGGGTCGCTTAGATCCTGTAATCGGGCGTGGTAAAGAAATTCAGCGAGTAATTGAAGTGTTAAGCCGACGCACTAAGAATAATCCAGTATTAATTGGTGAGCCTGGTGTTGGTAAAACAGCTATTGCAGAAGGTTTAGCTCAACAAATTGTAAATAATGAAGTACCAGAAATTTTAAGAGATAAACGAGTTATGACACTTGATATGGGTACTGTCGTAGCTGGAACTAAGTACCGTGGTGAATTTGAAGATCGTCTGAAAAAAGTAATGGACGAAATTCGTCAAGCTGGTAATATTATTCTTTTCATTGATGAACTTCATACATTAATTGGTGCAGGTGGAGCGGAAGGTGCAATTGATGCATCTAACATCTTAAAGCCATCATTAGCACGTGGTGAACTACAATGCATCGGTGCAACAACAATTGATGAATACCGTAAATATATCGAAAAAGATGCTGCGTTAGAGCGTCGTTTCCAACCAATTCAAGTTGATCAGCCGAGTGTAGAGGAGTCAATTCAAATTCTTCAAGGCTTACGTGACCGTTATGAGGCACATCATAGAGTATCAATTTCTGATCAGTCAATTATTGAAGCTGTAAAACTATCTGATCGATACATTACAGACCGTTTCTTACCGGATAAAGCAATTGATGTTATTGATGAGGCTGGTTCTAAAGTACGACTACGTAGCTTTACAACACCGCCAAATTTAAAAGAATTAGAATTAAAATTAGAGGAAGTTCGTAAAGAGAAAGATGCAGCTGTTCAAAGTCAAGAATTTGAAAAAGCAGCATCATTAAGAGATTCAGAACAAAGATTACGTGAACAATTAGAAGATACGAAACGTCAATGGAAAGAGAAACAAGGTAAAGAAAATTCCGAAGTAACTGTAGAGGATATAGCGAATGTTGTATCATCTTGGACGAATATTCCAGTTACAAAACTTGCTCAAACAGAGGCAGATAAACTGTTAAATATGGAAAGCGTTCTTCATAAACGAGTAATTGGTCAAGAAGAAGCAGTAGTAGCAGTTTCTAAAGCTGTAAGACGTGCAAGAGCTGGATTAAAAGATCCAAAACGCCCAATTGGTTCATTTATTTTCTTAGGTCCTACAGGGGTAGGTAAAACAGAGTTGGCTAGAGCATTAGCTGAAACAATTTTCGGCGATGAAGATGCGATGATTCGTATTGATATGTCAGAGTATATGGAAAAACACGCAACATCTCGTTTAGTAGGAGCACCTCCAGGATATGTAGGTTATGATGAAGGTGGTCAATTAACTGAGAAAGTTAGACGTAAACCTTACTCAGTAATTCTATTAGATGAAATTGAGAAAGCTCACCCAGACGTATTTAATATCCTACTTCAAGTATTAGAAGACGGTCGATTAACCGATTCAAAAGGTCGCACAGTTGACTTTAGAAATACACTTGTTATTATGACATCAAACGTCGGAGCAAGTGCTTTAAAAACAAATAAATATGTTGGATTCAATATTAACGATGGAGAAAAAGATTACAAAGATATGAAAGGAAAAGTATTAGAGGAACTGAAAAAAGCATTCCGTCCTGAATTCCTAAACCGTATCGATGAAACAATCGTCTTCCATTCATTAGAGAAGAAACATATTAAAGAAATTGTTCACTTAATGGTTAATAGCTTAACGAAGCGTTTAAAAGAACAAGAAATTGAACTAGAATTATCAGATGCAGCAATTGATAAAATTTCAGATGAAGGATTCGATGCTGAATACGGAGCTCGTCCATTAAGAAGAGCAATTCAAAAACAAGTAGAGGATCGTTTATCCGAAGAATTATTAAAAGGTAATGTTGAAAAAGGCCGAAAAGTTATTCTTGATGTAAAGGATAATGAATATTTGATTAGATCAGCGGCTGAAACTGTAAATCAATAAGCAATTACAAAGTTCATACCTTTTATGAAGGATAATTGAACAAATTAATTGTAAAGTTATCTAATTTGTGAAAAAGGGCGTGAAGCCCTTTTTCTTATATCAAAAAAGCGTTAGGATAGACTTAGAATACATACTCTATTAATATAGAAAATCATAGTAACAAAAGAGGTACTATACATATGGCTAAAAAAAGTAAAACTAAATTCGTTTGTCAATCTTGTGGATATGAATCGGTTAAGTGGATTGGAAAGTGTCCTGCATGTAACGAGTGGAATACAATGGTTGAGTTTATAGAACAGCCTGCTAGTTCAAGAAGGCTAACATTTAATACAAATGCTACAGTAGAAGGAACGAAACCAATTTCAATCATGGAAGTTGAAATAGGCACTGAAACTCGTATCGAAACCTCATTTGATGAGTTTAATCGGGTTTTAGGTGGAGGTATCGTTTTAGGTTCATTAGTATTAATTGGTGGTGACCCGGGAATTGGTAAGTCGACAATGCTATTACAGGTTTCCTCACAATTGGCTAAAAAGGACCATAAAGTTTTATATGTTTCAGGTGAAGAATCTCAGAAGCAAATAAAATTAAGAGCAGAACGACTAGGTGTCGCTACACAAAACTTATATGTCTTATCCGAGACAGATTTGTCTCATATTGCTCGATATATGGATGAGATGGCTCCTGATTTTGTTGTAATTGATTCGATTCAAACAATCTATTTACAAGAAGTAACATCTGCTCCTGGTAGTGTATCACAAGTACGAGAGTGTACTTCAGAATTAATGAAATTCGCGAAAACTAAAGGGATCCCGATCTTTATAGTAGGACATGTAACAAAAGAAGGATCAATTGCAGGCCCACGTTTACTGGAACATATGGTAGATGCAGTATTATATTTTGAGGGTGAACGACATCATACATATCGAATATTAAGGGCAGTTAAAAATCGTTTTGGATCTACTAATGAAACTGGTATTTTTGAGATGAAAGAGTTAGGATTAGTGGAAGTACTGAATCCATCGGAAATATTTTTAGAAGAGAGACCTTTTGGAGTAGCAGGTTCAACTGTTGTTGCTTCTATGGAAGGTACTAGACCTGTATTAGTTGAACTACAAGCACTTGTCTCTCCAACGAGCTTTGGAAATGCAAGACGAATGGCAACTGGTATAGATCATAATAGAGTATCGTTAATTATGGCTGTATTAGAAAAGAGAATGGGCCTTTTATTACAAAATCAAGATGCTTATTTAAAGGTTGCCGGAGGACTGAAGTTAGATGAGCCAGCTGTAGACTTAGCTGTTGCGGTAAGTATAGCATCAAGCTTTCAAGATAAACCTACTAATCCAACAGATGTAGTAATTGGTGAGATCGGTTTAACAGGAGAAGTTCGCAGGGTATCTAGAATAGAGCAAAGAGTACAAGAAGCAGCTAAACTTGGATTTAAAAGAGCAATAATTCCATCAAAAAATATTGGAGGATGGAGTTTTCCCGAAGGAATGGAAATAATAGGTATTAATACAGTACATGAAGCATTAAAATACGTGTTAGGAGGGTAGAGATGGAGGATCAAAAACAAAAAGCTAAATCAATGTTGCCAGTTTTAGAAATGATCGCTCCAGGTACACCATTGCGTGATGGCATTGATAATGTACTTAGAGCACAGACTGGTGGACTAATTGTACTTGGCTTTAATGATGAAACAAAAGAAATGGTCGACGGTGGTTTTCATATTAATGACCCTTTCTCTCCAGCTAGCTTATATGAATTAGCAAAAATGGATGGAGCGCTCATTTTAAATGAAACAGGGTCAAAAATCCTGTTAGCAAATGCACAATTGATACCAGATCAATCAATCTTTACAAAAGAAACTGGTATGCGTCATCGAACTGCAGAACGAGTATCAAGACAGACTGGAAACTTAGTAATTGCTATTTCGCAAAGACGTAATGTTATTACCTTATATAAAGGTAATTTGCGCTATACACTGCGAGATATTGGTGTAATTTTAACAAAAGCTAATCAGGCGATTCAGACTCTTGAAAAATATAAAATTGTATGGAATCAAGGAATTACCTCACTTAGTATTTTAGAATTTGAAGAGCTAGTGACATTATTTGAAGTTGTAAATGTTTTACATAGTGTTGAAATGGTTCTTCGAATTAAAAATGAAATTAATAATTATGTAATTGAGCTTGGTGATGAAGGAAGACTGATTGAATTACAGTTAATTGAGATCATTTCGGACCTTGAGGAGGAGGCATTACTTTTAATAAAGGATTATCATTATAGTAAGGAACAAGATCCTAAAAGTATTTTGCAAAAGCTCCAAGAACTGGCAAACGAAGAATTGTTAGAGGATCATGCCATTATTAAATTACTAGGTTATCCGAATAACACAAATCTTGAGGAAATGGTAGAGCCTAGAGGGTATCGTATGTTGATGAAAATTTCTAGACTGCCGCCGCTAGTGATTGAAAATTTAACACAGCGATTTAAGCACCTTAAAGGGATCTACAAAGCTACTCTTGCTGAGTTGGATGATGTTGATGGAATTGGTGAAATTCGTGCAAAAAAAATCAAAGAAGGATTAAAACGAATTCAGGAGCAACTGTATATCAATAGACATAACTAAGTTATTTCGTCTAAGATAGAGTTATTATTTATTTAAAGGAGGTGGCGAATTGATAAAGAGGATCGTTCAAGTTATTTATATTTTTGTCGGAAGTACTTTAGGTTTAGTACTTTTTCCACTATTAGATAAACTCTTAAAAACTGAGTTACCTAATATTTTGCATAATTCTTATGTGCAAGCTTTAAGTGGAGCAGTGATCTTTTTTATTTTATCGCTTTGGTTAGTTGATCCAACAGTAACGTTTATTAAGTATATTGAGGAGAAATTATTAAAGGCTCCTATTTCAATGATTTTGTTTGGTAGTTTAGGACTTGTTTTTGGACTTATTCTGGCATTTCTTATTTCATTGCCAATTGACTCAATTAGATTACAGTATGTTTCATCAATTATTCAAATAGTTGTTACGATTTTATTAGGATATTTAGGTTTTCAAGTTGGGATTAAAAAAAGAGAAGAATTATTGAGTTTATTTACTTTATCTTCTAAGGCCAAGAAAAAGGTTGCTGAAGAGCAAGATGCAGCATTCGATATTCCAGTTAAAATTTTAGACACTAGTGTAATCATTGATGGTCGTATTGCTGATATATGCCAAACTGGATTCATAGAAGGAACAATTGTGATTCCACAATTTGTATTAGCAGAGTTACAATATATAGCTGATTCCTCAGATACGTTAAAACGAAATAGAGGGCGAAGAGGATTAGATATTCTAAATAGAATCCAAAAAGAGCTAGCTATGAAAGTTGAAATCTACGAAGGTGATTTTGAAGATGTTCCTGAAGTAGATGCCAAATTAGTAAAGCTTACTAAATTAAAAAATGGTATTTTAGTGACAAATGACTTTAATTTAAATAAAGTAAGTGAACTTCAGCAAATTAAAGTTTGGAATATTAACGATCTAGCAAATGCAATTAAACCAGTAGTATTACCAGGGGAAGTATTAACTGCTTTTGTAGTAAAAGAAGGTAAAGAAAAATTACAAGGTGTTGCATATTTAGACGATGGTACAATGATCGTTGTAGAAGACGGTAAAGAATCAATTGGTAAACGAGTAGAGACAGTCGTTACGAGCGTACTACAAACTTCTGCTGGTCGCATGATTTTTGCAAAAGTAAAGTAAGTTAGAGGGGTATACGTAAAATGCAATATAAGGTCATCATTCCAGCAGCGGGTTCTGGCTCTCGAATGGGTGCAGGCTATAATAAATTATTTCTAAAAATAATTAGCTCGCCAATTATTGAATTAACCTTAAAAGTATTTGGCGAAGATCATCGCTGTAATGAGATTATCTTACCAATTAAAGAATCTGAAAAAGAGTTCTTTGAAACTTTAAATTTGCCAAGCTTTATTCAAAATAAAATAACCTATATAAAAGGTGGAGCAGAGAGGCAAGAAAGTGTTTATAATGGTTTAGTTTCAATTAAGGATACTGAAAGTTTTATTTTAGTACATGACGGGGCGAGACCTTTTGTAACAAATGCAGTGATTGAGCGGATTCTTGAAAAGATGAATGAACATGAGGCAGTCATCTGTGCAGTTCCGATGAAAGATACAATAAAGAAAGTTATTGATCAAGAAGTCGTTGAAACAATCGATCGTTCTACACTTTGGGGAGTACAAACTCCCCAAGCTTTTACATACAAATGCTTAATAGAAGCGCATCAAAAAGCAATTGAAAATGGTTATTTAGGAACTGATGATGCTAGCTTAGTTGAATGGAACGGAAGTAAAGTTTTTGTAGTAAATGGAGATTATAACAATATTAAAGTAACAACTAAAGAAGATTTGTTTTTTGCAGAAACAATCTATGAACAATATAGAGGTTAGAAGGTGTTTACATGTTTAGAATTGGACAAGGGTTTGATGTTCACGCTTTTGCAGAAAATCGCCCATTAATTATTGGTGGAATTGAGATCCCGTACGAGTTAGGTTTATTAGGTCATTCTGATGCCGATGTTCTTCTTCATACAATATCGGATGCATTGCTAGGGGCTATTGGTGAAGGAGATATAGGTAGACATTTCCCGGATACAGATCCAGCTTTTAAAGATGCTGATTCAGCAAAACTACTTCAACACGTATTTCATATTGTTAAGGATAAAGGCTATGAGGTAGTTAACGCAGATTGTACGATTATTGCTCAAGCGCCTAAAATGGCACCATATATCCAATTAATGAGAGAGCGAATTGCCGAACTGCTTGAAACGACATCTGATTGTATTAATGTTAAAGCAACAACAACTGAAAAATTAGGTTTTACAGGAAGAAAAGAAGGAATTGCATCCCAAGCGGTTGTATTGTTACAAAAGAAGGCTTAAACTAATAAAGTATATTAATTAATTAGTGGAGAGTGTCTATAAATGTCAAATAGAGTAAGAGTTCGTTATGCACCTAGTCCGACAGGTCATTTACATATTGGAAATGCACGTACAGCATTATACGTATATTTATTTGCTAAGCATTTTAACGGTGATATGGTATTACGTATTGAAGATACTGATATTGAACGTAATGTTGAAGGTGGCGAAGAAAGCCAAGCGAAATATTTACACTGGTTAGGTATTGATTGGGATGAAGGTCCAGATAAAGGTGGCGAGTACGGTCCTTATCGCCAGCTAGAAAGACTAGACTTATACAAACAATATGCTAATGAATTAATTGAGAATGGTCATGCATACAAGTGCTATTGTACAGAGGAAGAGCTTGCAGCGGAACGTGAAACACAATTAGCTGCTGGTCATCCAACTACACGTTATAGCGGAAAATGCCGTCATTTAACAGCTGAAGAAAGAGCTGTAAAAGAAGCAGCAGGTGCAGAGCACACTATTCGTTTTGCAGTACCAGCAAACGATACGTATGAGTGGGAAGATATCGTTCGTGGAAATATTAAATTTGAATCAAAAGATATCGGCGACTGGGTTCTTGTTAAAAAGAACGGAATCGCTACTTATAACTACGCTGTAGTAGTTGACGATGCATTAATGAAGATTAGTCACGTACTTCGCGGTGAAGAGCATATTTCTAATACACCTAAACAAATAATGGTATATCGTGCATTAAATTGGGATGCTCCAGGTTTTGGTCATATGGCAGTAATTGTGAACGAAAACCGTAAAAAGCTTTCAAAACGTGACGAATCTGTATTACAATTTATTGAACAATATCAAAATCTTGGTTACTTACCAGAAGCGTTATTTAACTTTATTGCTCTTCTTGGTTGGTCACCAGTTGGTGAAGAAGAGATTTTCAGCAAGGATGAATTTATTAAGATTTTTGATCCTAGCCGTTTAAGTTCTGCTCCTGCTATGTTTGATAAGCAAAAATTAACTTGGATTAACAACCGATATATTAAAGAGCAACCATTAGAAAAAGTGGTAGAAATTTCATTACCACATCTAATTAAAGCTGGTTTTGTAAATGAAGAACGCACTGCAGATGAAAATCTGTGGGTTACAAATCTAGTAGCTTTATATCAAGACCAAATGAGCTTTGGTGCTGAAATTGTAGAATTATCAAGCTTATTCTTCAAAGATGTATTAACATTCGGTGAAGAAGAGCAAGCTGTTATTTCTGAAGAGCAAGTGAAAGAAGTACTTTCAGCATTAGTTGAAGAACTTAATGCTTCTGAAGAATTTACAGTTGATTCAATTAAAGCTGCAATGAAATCAGTTCAAAAGTCAACTGGACAAAAAGGCAAAAAGTTATTTATGCCAATTCGTGTGGCAACAACTGGTCAATGTCATGGTCCTGAATTACCAGCAGCGATGACTTTATTAGGAAAAGAAAAAGTTATTGCTCGTTTACAACAAATAATTGGTTAACATTTTGATTAATTTGTAATATATATAAGTAATATTCATATAGGTAAAATGTTGATAGGGAAAAGTAAATGCTTACTCGTTACCCAGAGAGAATCACACTGGTGAAAGTGATTTTAACAGTAGTCATTGAAGTGCCCCCTTGAGTCCTTAGCCGAAAAATACGTTTTAGTAGGCTAAGGCGGTGGAAACCGTTACATTACATGAGTTGAGATAAATTTATTTTATCTAAACAGAGTGGAACCGCGCATTAAGCGTCTCTGTGTATTTTATGTACACTGGGACGCTTTTTATTTTTTATAGAGAAAAAAATCAAATTCTTAATAAATTCTTTAAGGGGAAATGAAGATGCTAAAGTACATGAAGGAAGATGTAGCGACGATATTTGAACGCGATCCAGCCGCTACTAGCTATTTAGAAGTTATTCTTACGTATGCTGGTTTACATGCATTATGGCTTTATCGATTTGCTCATTATTTCTATCGGAAAAAATGGCACTTTATTGCAAGGAGTATTTCACAGTTTGCTCGTTTTTTAACAGGAATCGAGATTCACCCAGGGGCGAAAATTGGTAGACGATTTTTTATCGATCATGGTGCAGGAGTTGTAATTGGAGAAACATGTGAAATAGGTGATGATGTTACGATTTATCAAGGAGTAACATTAGGTGGAACCGGTAAGGAAAAAGGTAAGCGACACCCGACCTTATTGAGTGGAGTATTAGTAGCTACGGGAGCAAAAGTTCTAGGATCAATCACAATCGGAGAAAATGCAAAAATCGGTGCAAATTCAGTTGTGCTAAAGGATGTTCCAAAGAATACTACGGTTGTTGGTATACCTGGGAAGATAGTTGTTCAAGATGGAATTAGAGTAAATAATCAATTTGATCACTGTGATCTACCTGACCCAGTAGCAGATCGATTACTACAACTAGAAGCGGAATTAGAAGAGCTAAGAAGTTTAATGAGAATATCTGAAAGGAAGTAACACTATGGCAATTCAAATTTATAATACCTTAACAAGAAATAAAGAAGATTTTAAGCCTATAGAAGAAGGCAAGGTCAAAATGTATGTATGTGGACCTACTGTATATAACTATATTCATATTGGTAATGCAAGACCTGCTATTGTTTTTGATACAGTAAGACGCTATTTTGAATATCGTGGATACGAAGTAAACTATGTTTCAAATTTCACTGATGTTGATGATAAGTTAATTAAAGCAGCAAATGAATTAGGTTCAGATGTCCCAACTATAGCAGATCGTTTTATTAATGCATATTTTGAAGATGTTCAAGAGCTAGGTTGCAAAACAGCAACGAATCATC
This sequence comes from Bacillus sp. AFS029533, assembly GCF_002585125.1. Lineage (NCBI taxonomy): Bacteria > Bacillati > Bacillota > Bacilli > Caryophanales > Bacillaceae > Bacillus > Bacillus sp. AFS029533. Next base: position 12,774 of record NZ_NUQC01000007.1, read on the forward strand.
CTCGTGTAATGGATAATATGGATATTATTATTGAGTTTATCGATGAGCTAGTAAAAAAAGGTTATGCATATGAATCTGAAGGTGATGTTTACTTCAAAACAAAGGAATTTGAAGGTTACGGTAAACTTTCACACCAATCAATTGAAGACCTTCGAATTGGTGAAAGAATTGAAGTTGGCGAAAAGAAAGAAGACCCACTAGATTTTGCTCTATGGAAAGCAGCAAAACCAGGCGAAATATTCTGGGAAAGTCCATGGGGGAAAGGTAGACCAGGATGGCATATTGAGTGCTCAGCAATGGCAAAGAAATACCTTGGTGACACAATTGATATTCATGCAGGCGGTCAAGACTTATCATTCCCACACCATGAGAATGAAATTGCTCAGTCAGAAGCTTTAAGCGGGAAAACTTTTTCAAATTATTGGATGCATAATGGATACATCAATATTGACAACGAAAAAATGTCTAAATCATTGGGTAACTTTGTATTAGTCCATGACATTATTAAAATTGTTGATCCTATGTTATTACGTTTCTTCATGTTATCAGTGCATTATCGTCATCCAATTAACTATAGCGATGAACTTTTACAAGAAGCTAGAAATGGTTTTGAACGTATTAAAACGGCTTACCAAAATAGTAAGCACCGTCTAGAAAGTAGTACTAACTTAACTGAAGATGACAATAAGTGGTTAAAAGAAATAGCAGATGAAAAAGCTGTCTTCACAAAAGTAATGGATGATGATTTTAATACAGCTAATGCGATTTCTGTTTTATATCAATTAGCTAAATTGGCAAATCAATATTTACTAGAGACACATACTTCTACGAATGTATTAAACCAATTAGTAGCAACTTTTGATGAATTATCAAATGTACTAGGCATTACACTAGTTAAAGAAGAAGCAATGTTAGATGATGAAATCGAAGCATTAATTCAAAAACGTACCGACGCACGTAAAAATCGTGATTTTGCATTAGCGGACCAAATTCGTGATCAATTAAAAGAAATGAATATAATCATTGAAGATACTCCGCAAGGTATTCGCTGGAAAAGAGGATAACTTCATGATTGAAAGTAACCAAAATGTTGATGCTAAACAACTAAACAGTTTAGCACTTGCTTATATAGGTGATGCTGTATTTGAAATTTATGTACGTCATCACCTCCTTGAAAAAGGAAAAGTGAGACCTAATCAACTTCACCGAGCAGCAACAAGATTTGTTTCTGCGAAAGGACAAGCTAAAGTAATTAGAGAAATGCTTTTTACTGAGATATTGTCAGATGAAGAAGTTGCGGTCGTTAAAAGGGGCCGTAATGCAAAGTCAGGAACTGTGCCAAAAAATACTGATGTACAAACATATCGGTACGCAACCGCAATGGAAGCGTTAATTGGATACCATTATTTATTAAAAAATGAAGATAGACTCAATACAATTGTACATTTTGCGATTCAATTTATTGAGAATGATAAAGGAGAATAATATGTCTGAGGAATTTATTATTGGACGTAATCCAGTTATGGAAGCAATACGTTCAGGTCGTGATATAAATAAAATTTGGGTTAGCGAAGGAGCAAATAAAGGTCAAATCCATAAACTTTTAGAATTAGCTAACCAAAACAAAGTGATAGTTCAAACTGCACCAAACAAGAAATTAGATGGAATGGTTAAAGGAAACCACCAAGGTGTAGTAGCACAAGTGGCTGCATATGAATATGTGGAAATTGATGATTTGTTTGAAGTGGCTAGTAGTCGAAATGAACAACCATTCTTCTTAATTCTTGATGAAATTGAAGACCCTCATAATTTAGGCTCAATTATGAGAACTGCAGATGCAGTTGGTGCTCATGGGATCATTATTCCAAAGAGAAGAGCGGTAGGTTTAACCTCAGCGGTTGCTAAGTCTTCTACTGGAGCAATTGAATACATTCCAGTAGCTCGAGTAACGAACTTAGCAAGAACGGTAGATGAATTAAAAGAAAGAGGAGTTTGGATTTTTGGTACAGATGCAAAAGGTGCTGATGACTATCGAAACATGGATGGCCAAATTTCTCTGGGTTTAATTATTGGTAGCGAAGGTAAAGGCATGAGCAGGATCTTAAAGGAAAAATGTGATTTCCTAATTAAGTTACCAATGGTCGGTAAAGTTACATCTTTAAATGCGTCTGTTGCGGCTAGTTTATTAATGTATGAAATACATCGTAAGAGACATCCACTTGGATCATAAAAAGAAAGAGATTCTTATTGTAGATGGTTATAACATGATTGGAGCTTGGCCGAATCTTAGAAAACTTCGAGAAATTGACTTTGATAAATCACGAGATTATCTAATTACTCAGCTTGCTGAGTATAAGGCATACACAGGGATGTCTATAATTGTTGTATTTGATGCTCATTTTGTAAATGGAATCGAAAAGGTCGACAAGAATTCAAAGGTCGAAGTGATTTTTACTCGAAAAAACCAGACGGCTGATGAAAAAATTGAAAAACTGGCAATTGAGCTTCGTCATGTTAACCATCATATTTATGTTGCGACATCTGACTTTACTGAGCAATGGCAAATATTTGGACAAGGTGCACTTCGTATACCTGCAATGGAACTATATCGATCAGTTACTCAAAATAAAAAAATGATAAGTAGTCAAATTAGTGAAATACCTGATCAAAGACTGACAATTAGTAAGACTTTGAATTCGAAACAAACAGAAATTTTAGAAAAATGGCGAAGAGGGGAACGATGACTTATTGTTTCCTTCTTCTTTGTGCTGTATAATTTAATTAAATTGTTTGGTCGGAGGTGCTAATTGTGAACGTTGAACAGGAATTGAAGCTAATGATAGAGTATGGCCCTTTAGAAGATGAGGTAATTCTCGAATATGTTCGAGAGGGTGATCAAGAGGCACTAACATTTTTAATTCAAAAATACCGAAATTTCGTTAAAGCAAAGTCTAGGTCTTATTTCCTAATAGGAGCTGACCGTGAAGACATCATTCAAGAAGGTATGATTGGATTATACAAAGCAATTCGTGATTACAAAGAAGACAAACTTTCGTCTTTCAAGGCGTTTGCAGAATTATGCATTACAAGACAAATTATTACAGCAATTAAAACAGCTACTAGGCAAAAGCATATTCCGTTAAATTCTTATGTTTCATTGGACAAGCCTATTTACGATGAGGAATCTGATCGTACTTTACTGGATGTTTTAACAGAAACAAAAAACATGGACCCAGAGGAACTTGTGATCAATCAAGAAGAAAATGTGGACATAGAGCTTAAAATGTCTGAATTATTAAGCGATTTAGAAAGAAAAGTATTATCACTCTATTTAGATGGTCGATCTTACCAAGAAATATCAGAAGAATTAAATAGACATGTGAAATCGATTGATAATGCTTTACAAAGAGTGAAAAGAAAGCTTGAAAGATATATGGAAATAAGAGAACTGTCAGTTTAATCAGATCAAAGAAACTCCCTTGTAATTCGTGATAATGTATAGGAATACAAGGGTATACCATTGAGTTTGACAGTTTATAATTCACATGGTACATTCTAAATGGATAATTATAGATGAATTAGGTTGGTGTCACCATGAGAAAAAAAGTTGTCCTGTCGTGCGCTAATTGCAATAATAGAAATTACTCCACGATGAAGAATTCCTCTTCTGTAGAACGTTTGGAGATGAAAAAGTTTTGTAAAACGTGCAATGAGCATACTACACATAAAGAAACAAAATAAATGAAGTAAGATAAATGATAATTGCGAATGTCCTTATTCATTATATAAACTAGATTCAGCACTATTTTTTGGACAAGGCGGACGTTTCGTAAATCTCTAAACTAGTATATATGGGGGTTGCATCTGTGGGTCGTATCGGTAAGTTTTTTCGCGAAGTAAAAAGTGAAATGAAAAAAGTTTCATGGCCTAAACGTAAAGAATTAGTTAATTCAACAGTTACAGTATTAGCTACAGTTTTATTCTTTGTAGTATTCTTCGCTGTAATTGACACAGGACTTTCTAAACTAATTCGACTTATTCTTGAATAAGTTAAAACTAATTGTGCTATAATGAGTGATAATGTTTAAAAAAAAGCCCGGTGACGGGTTTTTTAATTTGCAAAGAAAGTTGACCGGGGAGGGAAGGACAAGTAGTCCTCTAACATGGAAAAAAGATGGTATGTAGTTCATACTTACTCAGGATATGAGAATAAAGTAAAAGCAAATTTAGAAAAACGTGTAGAAACAATGGGAATGCAGGATAAAATTTTCCGTGTAATAGTTCCAGAAGAATCAGAAGTAGAAATGAAGAACGGTAAAGAGAAAGTAACGAAACGTAAAGTGTTTCCAGGTTATGTATTAGTTGAACTAGTAATGACTGACGATTCTTGGTATGTAGTTCGTAATACACCGGGAGTAACTGGTTTCGTTGGCTCAGCTGGATCTGGTTCAAAACCAACCCCACTTTTAGAAGAAGAAATTACGCATATTCTAAAACATATGGGTCTAGATGAACAAACAATCGATATTGATTTAGATGTAAATGAAGTTGTTCGATTAAAAGAAGGACCATTTGCGAATTATACTGGATCAATTAAGGAAATTGACTTCGAAAAGAAAAAAGTGACTGTGTTAGTAGAATTCTTTAATAAAGAAACGCCAGTAGAACTGGATTTACATCTTGTTGAAAAATTATAATACAAGACCTTGCATTTTTAATTTGAAAATGTTAGACTTTTAAAGGTCAATATGCATCGAAAAGATGGTATTAACTTCTGTATAAGAATATGCATGAAAATGCAACACGATATGAGTGGGAGGGTGTAAAACCCCATTACCACATCACGGACTTAAGGAGGTGTGTCTCGTGGCTAAAAAAGTAATTAAAATGGTAAAATTGCAAATTCCTGCAGGAAAAGCAAACCCAGCACCACCAGTTGGTCCTGCATTAGGACAAGCAGGTGTTAACATCATGGGATTCTGTAAAGAGTTCAACGCTCGTACAGCTGACCAAGCTGGTCTAATTATTCCTGTTGAAATCACTGTATTCGAAGATCGTTCGTTTACATTTATTACGAAAACTCCTCCTGCTGCTGTACTTCTTAAAGTAGCGGCTGGTATCGAGTCTGGTTCTGGTGAACCAAATCGTAAAAAAGTAGCAACAGTTAAACGCGATAAAGTGCGTGAGATTGCTGAACAAAAAATGCCTGACTTAAATGCTGCTTCTGTTGAAGCTGCTATGCGTATGGTAGAAGGTACTGCACGTAGTATGGGTATCGTTATTGAAGACTAATCCCATCTTCAATAAGGTGTGATTGAGGAGGTTGCGAACATCATTTGATGTGTTTTATCGCAACCTTTATTCGTGGGAGGAAAATCCGTTAAAACCACATTAGGAGGAATAAAACATGGCTAACAAAGGTAAAAAATACCAAGAAGCTATTAAATTAGTAGATCGTACAGCTGTTTACGCAGTAAACGAAGCTGTTGAACTTGTTAAAAAGACTACAACTGTTAACTTTGATGCAACAGTTGAAGTAGCATTCCGTTTAGGAGTAGATCCAAAGAAAGCTGACCAACAAATTCGTGGTGCAGTAGTTCTTCCACACGGTACTGGTAAAGTACAACGTGTATTAGTATTCGCTAAAGGTGAAAAAGCTAAAGAAGCTGAAGCTGCTGGTGCTGATTTCGTAGGCGATGCTGACATGATTAACAAAATCCAACAAGGTTGGTTCGACTTTGATGTAGTAGTAGCAACTCCAGACATGATGGCTGAAGTTGGTAAATTAGGACGTGTATTAGGACCTAAAGGTTTAATGCCAAACCCGAAAACAGGTACAGTTACATTTGACGTAACTAAAGCTGTTAACGAAATCAAAGCTGGTAAAGTTGAATACCGTGTTGATAAAGCTGGTAACATTCACGTACCAATCGGTAAAGTATCTTTCGAAAACGAAAAGTTAGTAGAAAACTTTACAACAATCTTTGAAACTATGGTAAAAGTTAAACCTGCTGCTGCTAAAGGAACATACATGAAGAACGTAGCAATCACTTCAACTATGGGCCCTGGTATCAAAGTAGATCCAGCTAGTTTCTAAGATAAAAAACAAAGTTGACAATTCGACAAGAACTCTCTATAATGGAGTTTGTCTTGCTAATTAAATAGACTACCGTAGACAGTAGGTGCTTATGCTTAATATCCTACCGAGGTGTATAACTGATAAATTCGTGCATATACAACCTCCATGTCTTTTTTTAAAAAAAGTTCGTGGAGGTTTTGCTATGGTTACACTTTTGCGGTATACACACTAAAATCCACAGGAGGTGTAATAAATGAGCGCAGTATTAGAAGCTAAAAAACAAGTTGTATCTGAAGTAGCTGCTAAATTACGTGATAGTAAATCAACAATTGTTGTTGACTACCGTGGTTTAAATGTTGCTGAAGTAACTGAATTACGTAAGCAATTACGTGAAGCTGGCGTTGAGTTCAAAGTTTACAAAAACACTTTAACTCGTCGTGCTGCTGAAGAGGCTGGCTTAGCTGGTTTAAACGAATCATTAACTGGTCCAAACGCAATCGCGTTTAGTACGGAGGATGTAATTGCTCCTGCTAAAGTAATCAACGATTTCGCTAAAAAACATGAAGCTTTAGAAATTAAAGCTGGTGTAATCGAAGGAAACGTTGCTACTGTTGAAGAAGTTAAAGCTCTTGCTGAACTTCCATCTCGCGAAGGTTTACTTTCTATGTTGCTTAGCGTGCTACAAGCACCAATCCGCAACTTCGCTCTTGCAACTAAAGCAGTTGCAGAACAAAAAGAAGAACAAGGCGCTTAATGCCAAGATCGCTTAAAATATATAATTTAAAGGTATAAACAAGGAGGAAATTAACAATGACTAAAGAACAAATCATTGAAGCAGTTAAAAACATGACTGTATTAGAATTAAATGACTTAGTAAAAGCAATCGAAGAAGAGTTCGGCGTAACTGCTGCTGCTCCTGTAGCTATGATGGGTGGCGCTGTAGAAGCTGCTGCTGAGCAAACTGAATTTGATTTAGTATTAGCTAGCCCTGGCGACCAAAAAATCAAAGTAATCAAAGTAGTTCGTGAATTAACTGGTTTAGGATTAAAAGAAGCTAAAGAATTAGTTGACAACACTCCTAAAGCAATTAAAGAAGGAATCAGCAAAGAAGAAGCTGAAGAAATGAAAGCTAAACTTGAAGAAGTTGGCGCTAACGTAGAAGTTAAGTAATTTCTAAAAGTTTTTAGAAAAGCTCGCATTTATGCGAGCTTTTTTTGTACATATGGGATTGCTTTTGGGAAGACTGTTGATAAGTATATTTATGGAAGAAGGAGTTTTTTATGGCAGATCATTATTTTACAAATCAACCGAATAGTAAAACTGATAAAAAGGTATTTTCGTTTACTCTGAGAGGTAATGATTTAAAATTCCAATCTGATTCAGGGGTTTTTTCTAGGAATGAAGTTGATTTTGGATCCCGTGTTTTAATTAACATTTTCACGTTTCCAGAAATTGAAGGTAATATTTTAGATGTTGGATGTGGATACGGTCCAATAGGATTATCAATCGCAAAAGATGGTATTAGTCGAACAGTGGAAATGGTCGATGTGAATTTAAGAGCGATAGAATTAGCGAAAGAAAATGCGAATGTAAATAAGATTGATAATGTGAAAATCTATGAAAGTAGCATCTATGAAAATGTAACTGGACAATATGCTGCTATTTTAACAAATCCGCCAATTCGTGCTGGGAAAAGTGTTGTTCATGAAATTTTGAAAGGTGCTCATGATAAATTACTCCCTGGTGGAGAGCTTTGGGTAGTTATACAAAAGAAGCAAGGAGCGCCATCTGCTCTTGAATTATTAAAAGAAACGTTCGACGAGGTTGAGGTAGTGAAAAAAGATAAAGGATATTATATCATAAAAAGTAAAAAAGATTGACTGTAATTTTTGCTTGTGATAGTATTATTAAATGCCAATATATATTTATTTTCAAAAATGATTTTTTGAAAGTGGGTATATTTCTATATTCTTTGGAAATGATAGTAAAATGACTGTCGTTGAGTTTAATAAATGGTTTTCATTTTGAAACCATTTTATTTTTTGTCTAACAAGTAAGTGGCATTTTTCTGCTTATTTGTTACTATTTTTTTGTTATAAATACTCTTAATTTAAGGGGTGAATATGTTGACAGGTCAACTAGTTCAATATGGACGACACCGCCAACGCAGAAGTTATGCTCGTATCAGTGAAGTTTTAGAGTTACCTAACTTAATTGAAATTCAAACAGCATCTTACCAATGGTTTTTAGATGAAGGTTTGAGAGAAATGTTCCAAGACATTTCACCAATTGAGGATTTCACAGGTAATCTATCATTAGAATTCATTGATTACAGTTTAGGTGAGCCGAAGTATGTTGTAGAAGAATCAAAAGAGCGTGACGTAAACTACGCTGCTCCGCTTCGAGTAAAAGTTCGCCTATTAAATAAGGAAACTGGCGAAGTTAAAGAGCAAGACGTTTTCATGGGTGATTTCCCATTGATGACGGACACAGGCACATTCATTATTAATGGTGCTGAACGTGTAATCGTTTCACAATTAGTACGTTCTCCAAGTGTGTACTATAGTGGAAAGATAGACAAAAATGGTAAAAAAGGTTTTACGGCTACAGTTATTCCGAACCGTGGTGCTTGGTTAGAGTACGAAACGGACGCGAAGGATGTAGTTTATGTACGTATTGACCGTACAAGAAAATTACCTGTAACGGTACTACTACGTTCGCTTGGGTTTGGTACAGACCAAGAGATTCTAGACTTATTAGGCGAAAATGAATACCTACGTAATACTCTTGAAAAAGATAACACAGATAGCACTGAAAAAGCGCTTCTTGAAATCTATGAAAGATTACGTCCAGGTGAACCACCTACAGTAGAAAACGCTAAAAACCTATTAATTACTCGCTTCTTTGATCCGAAGCGTTATGACTTAGCTAGCGTTGGACGCTACAAAATAAATAAAAAATTACACATTAAAAATAGACTGTTTAACCAACGTATTGCAGAAACTCTAGTGGACCCAGAAACTGGTGAAATTATTGTAGAAAAAGGGACAACTCTTGATCGCCGTACGTTAGACCGTATTCTTCCATTCTTAGAAAAGAATATCGGTGAAAAAGTTGCTCACCCTGCTGGTGGCGTATTAGAAGATGAGATTACTTTACAATCTATTAAAATTTACGCTCCTGTAGAAGATGGTGAACAAGTTATTCAAGTTATTGGAAATGCGAATGTAAGCAAAAGTGTGAAAAACATTTCACCTGCGGACATTATTTCTTCAATTTCTTACTTCTTTAACCTGCTACATAACGTAGGTGACACTGACGATATTGACCATTTAGGAAATCGTCGTTTACGTTCAGTTGGTGAATTACTTCAAAACCAATTCCGTATCGGTTTATCTCGTATGGAACGTGTAGTACGTGAACGTATGTCAATTCAAGATACAAACGCAGTTACTCCACAGGCGTTAATTAATATTCGCCCTGTAATTGCTTCAATTAAAGAATTCTTTGGTAGTTCACAGTTATCTCAATTCATGGATCAAACAAATCCTCTTGCTGAATTAACTCATAAACGAAGACTATCAGCACTTGGACCAGGTGGTTTAACACGTGAACGTGCAGGATTTGAAGTACGTGACGTTCATTACTCTCACTATGGTCGTATGTGTCCGATTGAAACGCCTGAGGGACCAAACATCGGATTAATTAACTCACTTTCTTCTTATGCAAAAGTAAATCAATTTGGTTTCATTGAAACTCCATATCGTCGTGTAGACCCTGAAACAGGTCGTCTAACTGATAAAATTGACTATTTAACTGCTGATGAAGAGGATCTATACGTTGTAGCCCAAGCGAATGCACGTTTAGGTGAAGACGGAAGCTTCTTAGATGAAGATGTAGTAGCTCGTTTCCGTGGAGACAACACAGTTGTTAAACGTGAACGTATTGACTACATGGATGTATCTCCAAAACAAGTAGTATCAGCTGCGACAGCATGTATTCCTTTCTTAGAGAACGATGACTCAAACCGTGCCCTAATGGGAGCGAACATGCAACGTCAAGCAGTACCATTATTAAACCCTGAATCACCAATCGTAGGTACAGGTATGGAATACGTTTCAGCAAAAGACTCTGGTGCTGCAGTAATTTGTAAACACCCAGGTATCGTTGAACGTGTTGAAGCGAAAGAAGTTTGGGTACGTCGCTACTTAGAAGTAGATGGACAAAAAGTTAAAGGTGACCTTGATAAATATCGTATGTTAAAATTCGTACGATCAAACCAAGGTACTTGTTATAACCAACGCCCAATCGTAAGTGTTGGTGACGAAGTAGTAAGAGGCGAAATTCTTGCAGATGGACCTTCAATGGAAAAAGGTGAATTAGCTCTAGGACGTAACGTATTAGTAGCATTCATGACATGGGATGGTTACAACTACGAGGATGCGATTATTATGAGTCGCCGTCTTGTTAAAGAAGATGTTTACACTTCAGTTCATATTGAAGAATATGAATCAGAAGCTCGTGATACAAAATTAGGACCTGAAGAAATCACTCGTGATATTCCAAACGTTGGTGAAGATGCACTTAAAAATCTTGATGAGCGTGGAATTATCCGAATTGGTGCGGAAGTTAAAGATGGAGATTTATTAGTTGGTAAAGTAACGCCTAAAGGTGTAACTGAATTAACTGCTGAAGAACGTCTTCTACATGCAATCTTCGGTGAAAAAGCTCGTGAAGTTCGTGATACATCTTTACGTGTTCCACACGGTGGAGGCGGAATTATTCTTGATGTGAAAGTATTCACTCGTGAAAACGGTGATGAATTACCACCAGGAGTAAACCAACTTGTTCGTGTTTATATCGTTCAGAAACGTAAAATCTCTGAAGGGGATAAAATGGCTGGACGACATGGTAATAAAGGGGTTATATCTCGTATTTTACCAGAAGAAGATATGCCATTCTTACCTGATGGAACGCCAGTTGATATCATGTTAAACCCATTAGGGGTACCTTCTCGTATGAACATCGGTCAGGTATTAGAGCTGCACTTAGGTATGGCTGCAAGATATCTTGGCATTCATGTTGCTTCTCCAGTATTTGACGGAGCGCGTGAGGAAGATGTTTGGGGAACAATTGAAGAAGCTGGTATGGCACGTGATGCTAAAACTGTATTATATGATGGACGTAGTGGTGAGCCTTTCGATAACCGTGTTTCTGTAGGTGTCATGTATATGATCAAACTTGCACACATGGTTGACGATAAGTTACATGCTCGTTCAACGGGACCATACTCACTTGTTACGCAACAACCACTTGGTGGTAAAGCACAATTTGGTGGACAGCGTTTTGGTGAGATGGAGGTTTGGGCACTTGAAGCATACGGTGCTGCTTATACATTACAAGAGATCTTAACAGTTAAATCTGATGACGTTGTTGGCCGTGTGAAAACATATGAAGCAATCGTTAAAGGTGAAAATGTACCAGAACCAGGTGTTCCAGAATCATTCAAAGTATTGATTAAGGAATTACAATCTCTAGGTATGGATGTTAAAATGATGTCTGCAACAGATCAAGAAATCGAAATGCGTGATACTGAAGATGATGATGATCAAGCTTCAGAACATTTAGCGATGGATATGGAATACGTAAAAGAATAAGTATTATATTAGGGTAAAACCTTAGGACAGAAAGGGAGGTAGGCCCCTTGATAGATGTAAATAATTTCGAGTATATGAAGATCGGACTTGCATCGCCTGACAAAATTCGCTCGTGGTCATACGGGGAAATTAAAAAACCTGAAACAATTAACTACCGTACATTAAAACCTGAAAAAGATGGTCTTTTCTGTGAACGCATTTTCGGTCCTACGAAAGATTGGGAATGTCATTGCGGAAAATATAAACGTGTACGTTATAAAGGTGTAGTTTGTGATCGATGTGGAGTTGAAGTAACTCGTGCAAAAGTACGTCGTGAGCGTATGGGTCACATTGAATTAGCTGCACCAGTATCACATATTTGGTATTTCAAAGGTATTCCAAGCCGAATGGGACTTGTTTTAGACATGTCCCCTCGTGCTCTGGAAGAAGTAATCTACTTTGCTTCTTACGTAGTAACAGAAGCTGGAGATACTCCTTTAGAAAAGAAACAATTGCTTTCCGAGAAGGAGTTCCGTGCTTATCGTGAGCGTTATGGTCAAACTTTCCAAGCATCTATGGGTGCTGAAGCAATTAAAAAACTATTAAGCGATATTAATCTTGAAAAAGATGTTGATTCATTAAAAGAGGAGTTGAAAACTGCTCAAGGTCAACGTCGTACAAGAGCAATTAAACGTTTAGAAGTTTTAGAAGCATTCCGTAACTCTGGTAATGAGCCTTCTTGGATGATCTTAGATGTGCTACCAGTAATCCCACCTGAATTACGACCTATGGTTCAATTAGATGGTGGACGTTTTGCAACTTCAGATCTAAACGATTTATATCGTCGAGTAATTAACCGTAACAACCGTTTAAAACGTTTATTAGACCTTGGTGCACCAAGCATCATCGTACAAAACGAAAAACGTATGCTTCAAGAAGCAGTTGATGCGTTAATTGACAATGGTCGCCGTGGCCGTCCAGTTACTGGACCAGGTAACCGTCCATTAAAATCTCTTTCTCACATGCTTAAAGGTAAGCAAGGGCGTTTCCGTCAAAACTTACTTGGTAAACGTGTTGACTACTCTGGCCGTTCGGTTATCGTTGTAGGACCAAACTTACAAATGTATCAATGTGGATTACCAAAAGAAATGGCAATTGAATTATTCAAGCCATTCGTGATGAAAGAATTAGTAGAGCGTGGATTAGCACATAACATTAAGTCTGCGAAACGTAAAATTGAGCGTTTACACCCTGAGATTTGGGATGTATTAGAATCAGTTATTCGTGAGCATCCGGTGTTACTAAACCGTGCCCCAACTCTACACAGACTTGGTATCCAAGCGTTCGAACCTACATTAGTAGAAGGCCGTGCAATCCGTCTTCATCCACTTGTATGTACTGCATACAATGCCGATTTTGATGGTGACCAAATGGCTGTTCACGTACCGTTATCAAGTGAAGCACAAGCAGAAGCTCGTATCCTAATGCTTGCAGCACAAAACATCCTTAACCCGAAAGATGGTAAGCCAGTAGTTACACCATCTCAAGATATGGTATTAGGTAACTATTACTTAACTCTTGAGCGTGCAGGCGCTGTCGGTGAAGGTATGGTATTTAAAGATATCAATGAGGCGTTAATTGCATACCAAAATGGTTATGTACATTTACATTCTCGTGTTGCTGTTGCAGCAAATTCATTAAATAACGAAACATTTACTGAAGAACAAAAAAATTCATTATTAATTACAACGGTTGGTAAGTTAATCTTCAATGAAATCTTACCTACTTCGTTCCCATATATTAATGAACCTACTCAGAGTAATCTTGAGAAGGAAACTCCTCAGATGTATTTTGTATCTAAAGGTTCGAATATTAAAGAAATCATTGAAAGCAGAGAAGAAATTGCTCCTTTCAAAAAGAAAATACTTGGAAATATCATCGCAGAAGTATTTAAACGTTTCAAAATTACTGAAACATCAAAAATGCTAGACCGCATGAAGGATCTTGGATTTAGACACTCTACTAAAGCTGGTATTACAGTTGGTGTATCCGATATCATCGTATTACCGGAGAAGCAGTTAATTATTGCTGAAGCTCAAGAAAAAGTAGATAAAGTACTAAAACAATTCCGTCGTGGTTTAATCACAGAAGATGAGCGTTATGATCGTGTAATCGCTATTTGGAGTGATGCGAAGGATGTAATTCAAGGAAAACTGATGGCTTCCCTAAATAAACGTAACCCTATCTTTATGATGAGTGACTCTGGTGCCCGTGGTAACGCATCAAACTTTACTCAGCTTGCAGGTATGCGTGGTCTGATGGCCAACCCGGCTGGTCGTATTATCGAGTTACCAATCAAATCTTCATTCCGTGAAGGTCTAACGGTACTTGAATACTTCATCTCTACACACGGTGCACGTAAAGGTCTTGCCGATACAGCACTAAAAACAGCCGATTCAGGTTACTTAACTCGTCGTCTAGTTGACGTTGCACAAGATGTAATCGTTCGCCAAGATGATTGTGGTACTGACCGTGGATTACATGTTAAGGCAATTAAAGAAGGTAACGAAATTATTGAAGGATTATACGATCGTTTAGTTGGTCGTCATTTACGTTCAACTATACGCCACCCAGAAACAGGTGTATTACTTGCTCAAGAGAACGATTTAATTACAGAAGACTTAGCTCGTGAAATTATCGATGCTGGTATTGAAGAAGTTAATATTCGTTCTGCGTTCACATGTAATACTAACCATGGAGTATGTAAAAAATGTTATGGCCGTAACTTAGCTACAGGTGCTGAGGTTGAAGTTGGTGAAGCAGTAGGTATTATTGCTGCACAATCAATCGGTGAACCAGGTACACAGTTAACGATGCGTACATTCCATACAGGTGGGGTAGCAGGAGACGATATTACTCAAGGTTTACCTCGTATTCAAGAACTATTTGAAGCACGTAATCCTAAAGGTCAAGCAGTTATTTCTGAAATTGATGGTATTATCTCAATTTCTACTGACGCTAAAGATAAACAAGAAATTATTGTTCAAGGCTCAGTTGAATCTAGAAACTACCCAGTTCCTTATGGCGCTAGACTAAAAGTTCAAGAAGGTGAATCAATTGAACGTGGTCAAGTAATGACAGAAGGTTCAATCGATCCGAAAGAACTGTTAAAAGTAAAAGGTACAAATGCTGTTCAAGAATACTTACTACGTGAAGTGCAAAAAGTATACCGTATGCAAGGGGTAGAAATTGGCGATAAGCACGTAGAGGTAATGGTACGTCAAATGCTGAAGAAAGTTCGTGTAATGGATGCAGGTGAGACAACTTTACTACCTGGTACATTATTAGAACTACACCAGTTTACTGAAGCGAATAAAGAAGCTTTATTTGCAGGTAAACAACCAGCTACTGCGCGCCCATTATTACTAGGTATTACAAAAGCATCATTAGAAACAGACTCATTCCTATCTGCTGCATCATTCCAAGAAACAACGCGTGTATTAACAGACGCTGCGATTAAAGGAAAACGTGATGAGTTGCTAGGATTAAAAGAGAATGTTATTATAGGTAAGTTGGTTCCAGCTGGTACAGGTATGAACAGATACCGTAAAGTAGATCTTGTTAAAGATTTAACTGAATCAGTTGAAATGAACGAAGAAGTATTAGTTGAAAAATAAACTTAAAATATTTTCAAACTTGAGTTGACATCATTTGATGAAAAATGATAAGATATTCAAGGTTGCTCCTAGACAATAGCACTGCTAATCTAAGCAGGTTAGATCCGGGGCTAATTTAGGAATATACAGTAGTTAAAACTGTTTTTGTGAGAAGTAGGGCTTCCTTCTTCTTGCAAAAACTTTGTTTTCAACTTATTATGAACCACCTGGATGTGTGGTCTTATAAATATTTGAAGGGAGGAAAACTCATGCCTACTATTAACCAGTTAGTGCGTAATGGACGTACTTCTAAAGTATGGAAATCAAAATCACCAGCATTAAATAAAGGTTTCAACTCATTAAAGAAAAAATCAACTGATTTATCAGCTCCACAAAAACGTGGTGTTTGTACTCGTGTTGGTACAATGACTCCAAAGAAACCAAACTCAGCTTTACGTAAATATGCTCGTGTGCGTTTAACTAACCAAATCGAGGTAACTGCTTATATCCCAGGTATCGGACACAACTTACAAGAGCACAGTGTTGTTCTTATCCGTGGTGGACGTGTAAAAGATTTACCGGGGGTACGTTACCATATCGTTCGTGGTGCATTAGATACTGCAGGTGTTGACAAACGTATGCAAGGTC
Organism: Bacillus sp. AFS029533; assembly: GCF_002585125.1. Taxonomy (NCBI): domain Bacteria; kingdom Bacillati; phylum Bacillota; class Bacilli; order Caryophanales; family Bacillaceae; genus Bacillus; species Bacillus sp. AFS029533. The sequence continues at coordinate 28,793 of NZ_NUQC01000007.1, forward strand.
GTTCTAAATATGGAACTAAGAGACCAAAAGCAGCTAAGAAGTAATAAATAACAACTAGCCGAAAGGAGGAAATAACATGCCACGTAAAGGTCCTGTTGCAAAAAGAGATGTATTGCCAGATCCACTTTATAATTCAAAATTAGTTTCTCGTTTAATCAACAAAATGATGATTGACGGAAAAAGAGGAAAGTCTCAAGCTATCTTATACGGAGCATTTGAATTAATCCAAGAACGTTCTGGTAAAGAACCAATGGAAGTATTCGAAGCAGCTCTTAAAAATATCATGCCAGTTCTAGAAGTTAGAGCTCGTCGTGTTGGTGGTTCAAACTACCAAGTACCAGTTGAGGTTCGCCCTGAGCGCCGTACAACTTTAGGTCTTCGCTGGTTAGTTAACTATGCTCGTCTTCGTGGAGAAAAAACGATGGAAGAGCGTTTAGCTAATGAAATTCTTGATGCAGCTAACAACTCAGGTTCTGCAGTTAAGAAACGTGAAGATACACACAAAATGGCAGAAGCGAACAAAGCGTTTGCTCACTACCGTTGGTAAGATTAAAAGCAATTTAGTTATTTCTGCACATAATGAATGTTGGTTAAGTCGTTCACCTATTTCTAATTTAGCTTGCTAGATTAAATAGGTGAACGTCGGATTACATAATTTAGGATGACATAATAGTTCCTTGCTTGTAGTGCTTGCTTAACTTAATAACATGAAGTATGTATAGGAATAACTTTTTCTTGTACTAAAAAATCCTAACTAATACTGGAAGGGAGAAAGAACCCTGATGACTAGAGAGTTCTCCTTAAATAACACTCGTAATATCGGGATCATGGCTCACATTGATGCTGGTAAAACAACAACAACAGAGCGTATCCTTTATTACACAGGTCGTATTCACAAAATTGGTGAAACTCATGAAGGAGCTTCACAAATGGACTGGATGGAGCAAGAGCAAGAGCGTGGTATCACAATCACATCTGCTGCTACAACAGCTCAGTGGAATAACCACCGTGTAAATATCATTGATACTCCAGGTCACGTAGACTTCACTGTAGAAGTTGAACGTTCACTACGTGTACTTGATGGCGCAGTAGCAGTACTTGATGCTCAATCAGGTGTTGAGCCTCAAACTGAAACAGTTTGGCGCCAAGCAACTACTTACGGAGTTCCACGTGTAGTATTCGTTAACAAAATGGATAAAATCGGCGCGGATTTCTTATACTCTGTAGGTACGTTACATGACCGTTTACAAGCTAACGCACACCCAATCCAATTAGCGATGGGTGCTGAAGATAACTTCTGGGGTATTGTTGACCTAGTTGAAATGAAAGCTATTAAGTATAATAATGACTTAGGAACTGACATTGAAACAATCGAAATTCCAGAAGAATATCAAGAACTAGCTGAAGAGTACCGTGGTCGTTTAATCGAAGCGGTAGCTGAGTTAGATGAAGAATTAATGATGAAATACCTTGAAGGTGAAGAAATCACAATTCCTGAATTAAAAGCTGCTATTCGTACAGCTACATGTTCAGTACAATTCTACCCAGTAGTTTGTGGTTCTGCTTTCAAAAACAAAGGTGTTCAATTAATGCTTGATGCAGTAATTGACTACCTACCATCTCCATTAGATGTACCAGCTATCAAAGGAACATTACCTGATACTGATGAAGAGAAAATCGTTCCTTCAAGTGATGAAGAGCCTTTCGCTGCATTAGCATTCAAAATCATGACTGATCCTTATGTTGGTAAATTAACGTTCTTCCGAGTATACTCAGGTACGTTAGAATCTGGTTCATACGTTCAAAACTCTACAAAAGGTAAGCGTGAGCGTGTAGGACGTATCCTACAAATGCATGCTAACTCTCGTCAAGAGATTTCGAAAGTATACGCTGGAGATATCGCTGCTGCTGTAGGTCTTAAAGACACTACAACTGGTGATACTTTATGTGATGAAAAGAATCTAGTAATTCTTGAGTCTATGGAGTTCCCTGATCCAGTTATCTCAATTGCGATCGAACCAAAATCTAAAGCTGACCAAGATAAAATGGGTCAAGCATTAGTTAAATTAACTGAAGAAGATCCAACTTTCCGTGCACATACTGACCAAGAAACTGGTCAAGTAATCATCGCTGGTATGGGTGAGCTTCACCTTGATATCATCGTTGACCGTATGCGTCGTGAATTTAAAGTAGAAGCTAACGTTGGTGCTCCTCAAGTAGCATACCGTGAAACTTTCCGTTCTTCTGCACAAGTAGAAGGTAAATTCGTTCGTCAATCAGGTGGACGTGGACAATTCGGACACGTTTGGATTGAATTCTCACCAAACGAAGAAGGAAAAGGCTTCGAATTTGAAAATGCAATCGTTGGTGGTGTTGTTCCTCGTGAATACATCCCAGCTGTAGCTGCAGGTCTTGAAGATTCACTTAAAAATGGTGTATTAGCTGGTTTCCCACTAATCGACATTAAAGCGAAATTATTCGATGGATCTTACCATGATGTTGACTCAAACGAGATGGCGTTTAAAGTAGCTGCTTCATTAGCTCTTAAAAATGCTGTTAAGAAATGTAACCCAGTTCTACTTGAACCATTAATGAAAGTAGAAGTTGTTATCCCTGAGGAATACTTAGGAGATATCATGGGTGATATTACATCTCGTCGTGGACGCGTTGAAGGTATGGAAGCACGCGGTAACGCTCAAGTTGTTCGTGCTATGGTACCACTTTCAGAAATGTTTGGTTATGCAACTTCATTACGTTCTAACACTCAAGGTCGTGGAACGTTCTCAATGGTATTTGACCATTACGAAGATGTACCAAAATCAATTTCTGAAGAAATTATTAAAAAATATAAAGGTGAGTAATTGATTATTTAGTTCTCATCATGTATAACTATTTATGTTAGATGTTAGCTATAAGGGGTACAAGTTACCCTTTATAGCATAATAATAAAACTAAAAATTAATTTTCTTAATTATAAGGAGGATTTTTACAATGGGTAAAGCTAAATTCGAACGTGTAAAACCACACGTTAACATTGGTACAATCGGACACGTTGACCATGGTAAAACTACATTAACTGCTGCTATTACAACTGTATTAGCTAAAGTAGGTGGAGCTGAAGCTCGCGCTTACGATCAAATCGACGGAGCTCCAGAAGAAAGAGAGCGTGGAATCACAATCTCTACTGCACACGTTGAGTACGAAACAGAAACTCGTCACTATGCACACGTTGACTGCCCAGGTCACGCTGACTATGTTAAAAACATGATCACTGGTGCTGCTCAAATGGACGGTGGTATCTTAGTAGTATCTGCTGCTGATGGTCCAATGCCTCAAACTCGTGAGCACATTCTTTTATCTCGTCAAGTAGGTGTACCTTACATCGTAGTATTCATGAACAAATGTGACATGGTTGACGATGAAGAGTTACTTGAATTAGTTGAAATGGAAATCCGTGATCTATTATCAGAATACGAATTCCCTGGCGATGACATTCCAGTAATCAAAGGTTCTGCACTTAAAGCTCTTGAAGGAGATGCTGCGTGGGAAGCTAAAATTCATGAATTAATGGCTGAAGTTGATTCTTATATCCCAACACCAGCTCGTGAAACTGACAAGCCTTTCTTAATGCCAGTTGAGGATGTATTCTCAATTACTGGTCGTGGAACAGTTGCTACTGGTCGTGTTGAGCGTGGTATCGTTAAAGTTGGTGACGTAGTAGAAATCATCGGTCTTGTTGAAGAGCCAAAATCAACTACTGTAACAGGTGTTGAAATGTTCCGTAAACTTCTTGACCAAGCAGAAGCTGGAGATAACATCGGTGCACTTCTTCGTGGGGTTGCTCGTGACGATATCCAACGTGGTCAAGTTTTAGCTAAACCAGGTTCAGTTAAACAACACACTAAGTTCAAAGCTGAAGTTTATGTTTTATCTAAAGAAGAAGGTGGACGTCACACTCCATTCTTCGCTAACTACCGTCCACAATTCTATTTCCGTACAACTGACGTAACTGGAATCATCCAATTACCAGAAGGCGTTGAAATGGTTATGCCTGGCGACAACATCGAAATGACTGTTGAGTTAATCAACGCAATCGCTGTTGAAGAAGGAACTAAGTTCTCTATCCGTGAGGGTGGACGTACTGTAGGCGCTGGCGTAGTTGCTACAATCGTTGAATAATTAAACTTAAAAGCTTAGAAGATCTTTTCTTCTAAGCTTTTTTTATAAGTTAATTGGAAATATTTAAAATATGCAATATAACCGATTCTTGCTTGATTTTAATAATTGAAGATAATATAATAACTAAGTACTGAAGACGACGAGAACATTATTTATCTAAACTTATAACAAATGCTTGCAATAGCATTATTTTTTATGTATAATAGATGATGTTGGTCTTTGACTGCGTAGAAGTGGAAGGTTGCTGATACACCCGGCCGCTTTGCCATGGCGAGTGTAAGGAAATTTCCATGGAGTATGTCTATTATTTAAATAGGCGAAAAAGGAGGGAAAATTATGGCAAAAGAAAAAATTCGTATTCGTTTAAAAGCTTATGATCACCGTATTTTAGATCAATCTGCAGAGAAAATCGTTGAAACAGCGAAACGTTCTGGTGCTTCTGTATCTGGTCCGATTCCGTTACCAACTGAGAAATCAGTTTACACGATCCTTCGTGCGGTTCATAAATACAAAGATTCTCGTGAGCAATTCGAAATGCGCACTCACAAACGTTTAATCGATATCGTGAATCCAACTCCTCAAACAGTTGATTCATTAATGAGACTAGATTTACCATCTGGCGTTGATATTGAAATCAAACTTTAATAACATTATATATAAATTCAGGAGGTGTGACTTATGACTAAAGGAATCTTAGGGAAAAAGATCGGTATGACACAAGTATTTGCTGAAAACGGCGAGTTAATTCCAGTAACTGTAATCGAAGCTACTCCAAACGTGGTTTTACAAAAGAAAACTACTGAAACTGATGGCTACGAAGCTATCCAAATCGGTTTCGCTGACAAACGTGAAAAATTAGCTAACAAACCAGAAAAAGGGCACTCTGCTAAAGCAAACACTGCACCTAAGCGCTTCGTTCGTGAACTTCGCAACGCTGACGTATCAGCTTATGAAGTTGGTCAAGAAGTCAAAGTAGATATTTTTGCAAATGGTGACATCGTTGATGTAACTGGAACTTCAAAAGGTAAAGGATTCCAAGGTAGCATTAAGCGCCACGGACAATCTCGTGGACCAATGTCTCACGGTTCTCGTTACCACCGTCGTCCAGGTTCAATGGGTCCTGTTGCTCCGAACCGTGTATTCAAAAACAAAGCTTTACCTGGTCAAATGGGTGGAGAAAAAGTAACTGTACAAAACCTACAAATCGTTAAAGTTGACGTTGAACGTAACTTACTTTTAGTAAAAGGTAATGTACCAGGTTCTAAAAAATCTTACGTAACAATCCGTACTGCGGTTAAATCTAAATAATTAATTTAGAAGAAAGGAGGAAATAAAATGCCTAAAGTTACTATGTTTAATCAAACAGGTGCTCAAGTAGGAGAAATCGAATTAGCTGATGCTGTATTCGGAATCGCTCCAAACGAACATGCTTTATTTGATGCTGTAATGATGCAACGTGCATCTTTACGTCAAGGTACACACAAAGTTAAAACACGTTCTGAAGTACGTGGTGGTGGTCGCAAACCATGGAGACAAAAAGGAACTGGCCGTGCTCGTCAAGGTTCAATCCGTTCTCCACAATGGCGTGGTGGTGGTATCGTATTCGGTCCAGCTCCAAGATCATACTCATATAAAATACCTAAAAAGGTACGTCGCTTAGCGATTAAATCAGCTTTATCTACTAAAGTATTAGAACAAAGCATGCTAGTTCTTGAAGATTTAGCGTTAAACGCACCAAAAACAAAAGATATGGTTACTGTATTAACTGGCTTATCAGTTGCTAAGAAAGTTTTAATCGTAACAGCTGACCTAAATGAAAACGTAGCTTTATCTGCTCGCAATATCCCTGGAATCACAGTTCTTGCAGCAAATGAAGTAAACGTAATCGACGTTTTACATCATGATACATTAATCATGACTAAAGCTGCGGTGGAAAAAGTAGAGGAGGTGCTTGCGTAATGAAGGATCCTCGTGATATTATCAAACGCCCAGTTATCACTGAAGCTTCTATGGAAGCAATCGCTGAAAAAAAATACACTTTTGAAGTAGATGTAAGAGCTAACAAAACTGAAGTTAAAGATGCTGTTGAAGCAATCTTCGGTGTTAAAGTAGAAAAAGTTAACGTAATGAACTACAAAGGTAAGTTTAAACGTATGGGTAAACATGCTGGTTACACAAACCGTCGTAGAAAAGCAATCGTTAAATTAACTGCTGATAGCCAAGAAATTACATTATTCGAAGGCGTTTAATACTAACTACTAGAAAAGGAGGGAAATTACGATGGGAATCAAAAAGTATAAACCAACCACTAACGGTCGCCGTGGTATGACTACTAATGATTTTGCTGAGATCACTACTGACAAACCAGAAAAATCATTATTAGCTCCACTTAGTAAAAAAGCTGGCCGTAATAACCAAGGTAAAATTACTGTTCGTCACCAAGGTGGTGGACACAAACGTCAATACCGTATCATCGATTTCAAACGAGATAAAGATGGTATACCAGGACGCGTTGCTACAATCGAGTACGATCCAAACCGTTCTGCAAACATTGCGTTAATTAACTACGCTGATGGAGAAAAACGTTACATCCTAGCTCCTAAAAACTTAGTAGTAGGAATGGAAATCGTTTCAGGTCCTGAAGCAGATATTAAAGTAGGTAACGCTTTACCACTTGTAAACATTCCAGTAGGTACTACAATTCACAACATCGAGTTAAAACCAGGTCGTGGAGGACAATTAGTACGTTCAGCTGGTACTTCTGCTCAAGTATTAGGTAAAGAAGATCGTTATGTACTAGTTCGTTTAAACTCTGGTGAAGTACGTATGATTTTAGCAACTTGCCGCGCGACAGTAGGTCAAGTTGGTAACGAACATCACGAACTTATTAACATCGGTAAAGCAGGTCGTTCTCGTTGGATGGGTAAACGCCCAACTGTACGTGGATCTGTAATGAACCCAGTTGATCACCCACACGGTGGTGGTGAAGGACGCTCTCCAATCGGACGTAAATCACCAATGTCTCCATGGGGTAAACCAACTCTTGGTTACAAAACTCGTAAGAAAAACAAAGCGTCAGACAAGTTTATCGTTCGTCGTCGTAAAAAATAACGCGATTGTGCTACGGTTCACTAGAACCGTAGGTCAATCACGAAGGGAGGTACCACAATGGGACGCAGCCTGAAAAAAGGTCCATTTATTGATGATCACTTATTAGCTAAAGTTGAGAAATTAAACGAGACTGACTCTAAGCAAGTTGTTAAAACTTGGTCACGTCGTTCGACTATTTTCCCACAATTTATCGGACATACTATTGCAGTGTACGATGGTCGTAAACACGTACCTGTATATGTATCGGAAGATATGGTAGGTCACAAACTTGGTGAATTTGCTCCAACTCGTACTTATAAAGGTCACGATGCGGATGACAAGAAAACTAGAAGATAATGAGAGGAGGCACTCCAATGCAAGCTAAAGCTGTACTGAGAACAGTTCGTATCGCTCCTCGTAAAGTTCGTCTAGTAGTCGATTTAATCCGAGGTAAACAAGTTGGCGAAGCGATCGCAATCCTTCGACACACACCAAAAACTGCTTCTCCTGTTGTAGAAAAATTATTAAAATCTGCTATTGCTAACGCAGAGCACAACTATGATATGGATGTTAATAACTTATACATCGAAAAAGTATTCGTTGATGAAGGTGCTACTTTAAAACGTTTCCGCCCTCGTGCACAAGGACGTGCTAGCGCAATCAACAAACGCACAAGCCACATTACAATCGTGGTATCAGAGAAGAAGGAGGGATAATCGATGGGACAAAAGGTAAATCCAGTCGGACTTCGTGTTGGTATTATTAAAGATTGGGAATCTAAATGGTACGCTGAAAAAGATTACGCTGATCTTTTACATGAAGACATCAAAATTCGTGAGTACATCAGCACTCGTTTAAAAGATTCTGCTGTTTCTAAAGTAGAAATCGAAAGAGCTGCTAACCGTGTAAACATTACTGTTCACACTGCAAAACCAGGTATGGTAATCGGTAAAGGTGGTTCGGAAGTTGAAGCTCTTCGTAAAGCTTTAAACAACCTTACTGGCAAACGTGTTCATATCAACATCATCGAAATTAAAAGAGCAGATCTTGATGCTAAATTAGTAGCTGAAAACATCGCTCGTCAATTAGAAAACCGTGTTTCTTTCCGTCGTGCTCAAAAGCAAGTACTTCAACGTGCTATGCGTGCTGGTGCATTAGGTATTAAAACACAAGTTTCTGGTCGTCTTGGCGGAGCAGATATTGCTCGTTCAGAATCATATAGTGAAGGTACAGTGCCACTTCATACATTACGTGCGGATATCGATTATGCAACTGCAGAAGCAGATACAACATACGGTAAACTAGGCGTAAAAGTATGGATCTACAAAGGTGAAGTTCTTCCTACAAAAAAGAAAGCTTCTGAGGAAGGAGGAAATTAATTATGTTAATGCCTAAACGTGTTAAATATAGAAGAGAGCATCGTGGAAAAATGCGCGGACGTGCCAAAGGTGGTACTGAAGTAGCATTTGGTGAATTCGGTTTACAATCTACTGAAGCTTCTTGGATTACTAACCGTCAAATTGAAGCAGCGCGTCGTGCAATGACTCGTTACATGAAACGTGGCGGTAAAGTATGGATTAAAATCTTCCCTTCTAAACCTTACACAGCTAAACCTCTTGAGGTTCGTATGGGTAGCGGTAAAGGTGCTCCTGAAGGTTGGGTAGCAGTCGTTAAACCAGGAAAAATTATGTTCGAAATCGCTGGTGTATCTGAAGAAGTAGCTCGTGAAGCACTACGCTTAGCAGCTCACAAATTACCAGTTAAATGTAAGTTTGTAAAACGTGAAGACAATGGTGGTGATTCTAATGAAAACTAATGAGATTCGCGATCTTACCACTGCTGAAATTGAATTAAAAGTGAAATCTCTTAAAGAAGAGTTATTCAATCTTCGTTTCCAATTAGCTACAGGACAATTAGAGAACACTGCTCGTATCCGCGAGGTTCGTAAAGCAATTGCTCGTATGAAAACTGTAGTTCGTGAAAGAGAAATTAACTCTAATAATTAATGATGAGGGGAGGTTTGCACAGTGAGCGAACGTAACCAACGTAAAGTTTACACAGGACGTGTAGTTTCTGATAAGATGGATAAGACAATTACTGTTGTAGTTGAAACTTATAAAACACATAAACTATACGGAAAACGCGTTAGATATTCTAAGAAATATAAAGCGCACGATGAGCTAAACACTGCAAAAGTTGGCGATATCGTAAAAATCATGGAGACTCGTCCATTATCAGCTACAAAACGTTTCCGTTTAGTTGAAATCGTAGAAGAAGCTGTTATTATCTAATAGATGATCGGATATCATTCTTAATCCGAAAGGAGGTCAATTTGACATGATCCAACAAGAAACTCGTTTAAAAGTTGCTGACAATTCAGGTGCACGTGAATTACTTACTATTAAAGTATTAGGTGGTTCAGGCCGTAAAACTGCTAACATCGGTGATATCATCGTATGTACAGTAAAACAAGCAACACCAGGTGGCGTTGTTAAAAAAGGTGATGTAGTTAAAGCTGTTATCGTTCGTACGAAACGCGGTGTTCGTCGTCCAGACGGTACTTACATCAAATTTGATGAAAACGCAGCTGTTATCATTAAAGATGATAAGAGCCCACGTGGTACTCGTATTTTCGGACCAGTTGCACGTGAATTACGTGATAGCAACTTCATGAAAATCGTATCATTAGCTCCAGAAGTACTTTAATTAATGTACTTTAATAAATACTTCAGAAAGCCTTATTAAGGAGGTGCACGAAGAAGATGCATGTAAAAAAAGGTGATAAAGTTCAAGTTATCTCTGGTAAAGACAAAGGAAAACAAGGTGTTATCCTTGCTGCTTTTCCAAAGAATAACCGCGTACTAGTTGAAGGTGTTAACATCATTAAAAAACACTCAAAACCTACTCAAGCTAACCCACAAGGTGGCATCATCGAGAAAGAAGCACCAATCCATGTTTCTAATGTTATGGCATTAGATCCAAAAACTGGAGTACCTACACGCGTAGGTTACCAATTAGTGGATGGTAAAAAAGTACGTATTGCAAAAAAATCAGGCGAATTACTTGATAAATAATAGAAATTTATGAAAGGAGGTCAACTGAATGAACCGCCTAGTCGAGAAATATCAAAATGAAATCACTCCTGCTCTAGTGAGCAAGTTTAACTATAAATCAGTTATGCAAGTGCCAAAAATTGAAAAGATCGTCATCAACATGGGTGTTGGTGAGGCTGTTTCAAATTCAAAAGCATTAGATACTGCTGTTGAGGAATTAACTTTAATCGCAGGTCAAAAACCTGTTGTTACTAGAGCTAAAAAATCAATCGCTCAATTCCGTCTTCGTGAAGGAATGCCTATCGGTGCTAAAGTTACATTACGCGGTGAGCGTATGTACGAATTCTTTGAGAAATTAGTTTCTGTAACTTTACCTCGTGTACGTGACTTCCGTGGAATCTCTAAAAAAGCATTCGATGGCCGTGGAAACTACACTTTAGGTGTTAAAGAGCAATTAATCTTCCCAGAGATCGATTATGATAAAGTAAACAAAGTACGTGGTATGGACATCGTTATTGTAACTACTGCAAATACTGATGAAGAAGCTCGTGAAATGCTAACATTATTCGGAATGCCTTTTCAAAAATAATGAAAGCCAGCGCTAAAGAAGAGGAGGCGAAAACGTGGCTAAAAAATCAATGATTGCGAAACAAAAACGTGCTCAGAAATTTAAAGTACAAGAGTATACACGTTGCGAACGTTGCGGACGTCCACACTCAGTATTACGTAAATTTAAACTTTGCCGTATTTGTTTCCGTGAACTTGCTTATAAAGGACAAATCCCTGGCGTTAAAAAAGCTAGTTGGTAATTCTATAGATATTAGGAAGGAGGTTATCTGAACATGGTCATGACAGATCCTATTGCAGATATGCTTACTCGCATTCGTAATGCGAACATGGTACGTCACGAGAAATTAGAATTCCCAGGTTCTAACCTAAAGAAAGAGGTTGCTGAAATTCTAAAACGTGAAGGTTTCATCCGTGACGTTGAGTACATTGAAGATGATAAACAAGGTATCATCCGTATTTTCTTAAAATATGGTGTGAACAACGAACGTGTTATCACTGGATTAAAAAGAATTTCTAAGCCTGGCTTACGTGTATACGCGAAAGCTGACGAAGTACCTCGCGTACTTAACGGTTTAGGTGTTGCTATTGTTTCAACATCTAAAGGTGTAATGACAGATAAAGAAGCTCGTCAAGCAAAAACTGGTGGCGAAATCTTAGCATACGTTTGGTAATATAACACAGAGAGAATGGAGGTGTAGTGAATGTCTCGTGTTGGTAAAAAAGAACTTGTAATTCCTGCTGGAGTTACTCTTACTAATAACAACAATACTATTACAGTAAAAGGACCTAAAGGTGAGTTAACTCGTACTTTTAGCCCTGATATGACAATCGAAGTTAACGAGAACGTATTATCAGTTGCACGTCCAACTGATAACAAAGAGCACCGTGCTCTTCATGGTACAACTCGTGCTATCTTAGGTAACATGGTTGAAGGTGTAACTAATGGTTATACTCGTAACCTTGAATTAGTTGGGGTAGGTTACCGTGCGACTAAAACAGGTGACAAACTTGTTCTAGCTGTTGGTTATTCTCACCCAGTTGAGATCACTCCTGAAAATGGTGTTGAAATCGAAGTACCTTCAAATACTAAAATCAGTATTAAAGGTATCGACAAAGAACGTGTAGGTGCTCTTGCTGCTTACATTCGTCAAGTACGTCCACCAGAGCCTTACAAAGGTAAAGGTATCCGTTACGAAGGCGAAATGGTTCGTCGTAAAGAAGGTAAAACTGCGAAGTAATCTATAACTAGATAAGAGAAAGGAGTGACCAAGATGATCTTTAAGGCTGATAAAAATGCAGTACGTAAAAAAAGACATGCTCGTGTTCGTACTAAATTATCTGGTACTCAAGAACGTCCACGTTTAAACGTTTACCGTTCAAACAACCATATCTATGCTCAAATCATTGATGATGTTAATGGTGTAACATTAGCAAGTGCATCAACTTTAGATAAAGAATTAACTTTAAATGGTACTGGTAACATCGAAGCAGCAACATTAGTTGGTAGCTTAGTTGCAAAACGTGCTACTGAAAAAGGTGTTTCTGTAGTTGTATTCGACCGCGGTGGTTACTTATATCATGGTCGCGTAAAAGCTTTAGCTGAAGCTGCTCGTGAAGCTGGTTTACAATTTTAATAAAAGAAGGAGGGACATACATGCGTCGCATTGATCCTAATAAATTAGAGCTTGAAGAACGCTTAGTTACGATCAACCGTGTTGCTAAAGTTGTAAAAGGTGGTCGTCGTTTCCGCTTTGCAGCATTAGTAGTTGTTGGTGACAAAAACGGTCATGTAGGTTTTGGTACTGGTAAAGCTCAAGAAGTACCTGATGCTATTCGTAAAGCTGTTGAAGATGCTAAGAAAAATCTAATTAATGTACCAATCGTTGGAACTACAATTCCTCACGTAATTACTGGTCGTTTTGGAGCTGGTGAAGTATTCTTAAAACCTGCTTCTGAAGGTACTGGAGTTATCGCTGGAGGTCCTGTTCGTGCGGTATTAGAACTTGCTGGGGTACATGATATTTTATCTAAATCTCTTGGTTCTAACACACCAGTAAACATTGTACGTGCTACAATCGAAGGTTTAAGTAACTTAAAACGTGCGGATGAAGTTGCAAAATTACGTGGTAAATCTGTAGAAGAATTACTAGGTTAATAAGGAGGGATAACGATGGCTAAACAGTTAGAAATTACCCTTACTCGCAGTGTAATTGGTCGTAAACAAGATCAAATCGCAACAGTTCGTGCTTTAGGTATTACTAAAACAAACCAAACTGTTGTTAAACAAGATAACGCTGCAATGCGTGGGATGATTAATAAAGTTTCTCACCTTGTATCTGTAAAAGAAATTTAATTGAACATGAATAAGTAAGGAGGTGCCCTAATGAAACTTCATGAATTAAAACCTACAGAAGGTTCTCGTAAAGTATCTAAACGTATCGGTCGTGGTATTGGTTCAGGTACTGGTAAAACTGCTGGTAAAGGTCATAAAGGACAAAACGCTCGTTCAGGTGGCGGTGTTCGTCTTGGATTTGAAGGTGGTCAAACTCCTTTATTCCGTCGTTTACCAAAACGTGGTTTCACTAACATCAACCGTAAAGATTACGCAATCGTTAATGTTGAAACGTTAAATCGCTTCGAAAACGGAACTGAAGTAACTCCTGAGTTACTGATCGAAACTGGTATTGTTCGTAAAGAATTAGCTGGTATTAAGATTTTAGGTAAAGGTAAGTTAGAAGTTAAACTTACTGTTAAAGCTCACAAGTTCTCATCTTCTGCAGTAGAGGCAATCGAAGCAGCTGGTGGAAATGCTGAGGTGATCTAAAATGTTCCGGACAATCTCCAACTTTATGCGCATTGCAGATATTAGAAAAAAAATATTCTTTACGTTATTAATGTTAATTGTATTTCGTATTGGAACGTTTATACCTGTTCCAAACGTCAACGCTGATGTATTAGCATCTCAAGATAGTACGACGAGTATTTTCGGAGTGTTAAATACATTCGGTGGAGGAGCTCTTAAACAGTTCTCGATTTTTGCAATGGGTATAATGCCTTACATTACTGCTTCAATCATTATTCAGTTACTTCAAATGGACGTTGTTCCGAAGTTAACTGAATGGTCGAAGCAAGGTGAGATTGGTCGACGTAAATTGACTCAACTGACTAGATACATCACAATTATTCTAGGTTTTGTAGAAGCAATTGGATTATCAATCAGTATGAACAATGTTACTGGCGGAATGTTAATAGAAAATCCAGGTTGGTCAACCTATATTTATATAGCAATTGTACTAACAGCTGGAACATCTTTCTTATTGTGGTTAGGTGAGCAGATTACTGCTAAAGGTGTAGGGAACGGTATATCAGTTATCATCTTTGGCGGTATAGTTGCTGCTATTCCTAATACACTTCACCAAGTCTATCAGCAACAATTTCAAAATGCTGGAGACGCGCTATTCATGAACATCGTTAAGGTTGGTATAGTGTTTTTAGTTTTACTTTTAGTAATCGTAGCTGTAATTTACATTCAACAAGCTAATCGTAAAATTCCAATTCAATATGCTAAACGTAACAATGGTAATAATAGCTATGTCGGAGGACAATCTACTCACTTGCCTTTAAAAGTAAATGGCGCTGGGGTTATTCCGGTAATCTTCGCTGTTTCATTTTTAATTACTCCTTCAACAATTGCATCGTTCTTACCAAGTAACAATGTGACTGAATGGATTAAAACGCATTTTACGTATAACAATCCATGGGGAATGGCATTTTATTTAATCTTGATCATTGCTTTCACATATTTTTATACTTTTGTTCAGGCAAATCCAGAGCAAATGGCTGAAAATCTTCAGAAGCAAGGTGGCTACATCCCGGGTATTCGCCCAGGTAAGAGCACTCAAGAATATATCATTAAAGTCTTATATCGTTTAACTTTCGTAGGAGCAATTTTCTTAGCTGTCATCGCTTTATTACCAATCGTATTTGGTAAAATTGCGAACTTACCACCTTCAGCTCAAATTGGAGGAACAAGTTTACTAATCGTAGTCGGCGTTGCGCTTGAAACAATGAAACAATTAGAAAGTCAGCTTGTTAAGAGAAACTACAAAGGCTTTATAAAAGAACGAGCATAGGGAAATGCATAATTCCCTATTGCTCACCTAATTTTGAGGAGGATTAACCATGAATTTAATTCTTATGGGGCTTCCTGGTGCAGGCAAAGGCACACAAGCTGAGAAAATTGTCGAAAAATACGGCATTCCTCATATATCTACTGGTGATATGTTCCGTGCAGCGATTAAAGACGGCACAGAACTAGGTCTTCAAGCAAAATCGTTTATGGATCAAGGTCATCTTGTTCCTGATGAGGTAACAATTGGTATTGTACGTGAACGATTAGCTAAAGATGATTGCCAAAATGGTTTTTTACTGGATGGCTTTCCTAGAACAGTTGCGCAGGCTGAAGCACTAGAAGAGACTCTGAAAGTAATGAATCGTAAAATTGACTTCGTGTTAAACATTCATGTAGACCAACAACTTTTAATTGAACGTTTAACAGGTCGTCGTATTTGCAAAGAGTGTGGAGCAACTTATCATTTAATTTTCAATCCACCTGTTGAAGAGGGTGTTTGCCCTAAATGTGGCGGAGAACTTTATCAACGTGCGGATGATAATGAAGAAACAGTTGCAAATCGCCTTGAAGTAAATATCAAACAAACTCAGCCTTTACTTGATTTCTATAATAATCTTGGTTATGTAAAAACAATTGAAGGTGAACAAGAGATTAATAAAGTTTTCAATGACATTGATAATCTTTTAAAAGAGTTAGTTTAATAATTGAACGATAAGATCGTCGTTCCTTGTGTATGACGTATTGTTGTTTCGTCAAAACTGATACTGTTATTAAAGCTTAAACATGGCTTTGCTTGGAACGATTGATATAATATAGGTCTTTAGTAGGCCAAAAATCTCCAACATATCAGAGCACTTTGGCTTAATGTTCCTAAGCGTATGTTTGCCTACAAGCAAGCTACTGATTTGAAGAAAGGAGAATGCCCTAATGGCGAAAGATGATGTAATTGAAATTGAAGGTACCGTTACGGAAACACTTCCGAATGCGATGTTCAAGGTTGAATTGGAAAATGGTCATGTCGTTCTTGCACACGTTTCTGGTAAAATTCGTATGAACTTCATTCGTATTCTTCCAGGTGACAAAGTTACTGTAGAACTATCTCCATATGATTTAACTCGTGGCCGTATTACGTACCGTTTTAAATAATAAATATGCACTCCGTAATCTACAAGGAGGTTGAAATCATGAAAGTGAGACCATCAGTAAAACCAATCTGTGAAAAATGTAAAGTTATCCGCAGACGTGGTAAAGTAATGGTAATTTGTGAAAATCCAAAACATAAACAAAAACAAGGTTAATAAAGAAGGAGGTGCACTAGAATGGCTCGTATTGCTGGTGTAGATATTCCTCGCGACAAACGCGTGGTTGTTTCTTTAACTTATGTATACGGAATCGGTCGTGCAACTTCTGAAAAAATCTTAGCTGAAGCTGGTATTTCAGAAGACACTCGTGTACGTGATTTAACAGAAGAAGAATTAGGTAAAATTCGTGAATTAATCGATAAGTTGAAAGTTGAAGGGGATCTTCGTCGTGAAGTTTCTTTAAACATTAAACGTCTAATCGAAATCGGTTCATATCGTGGTATTCGCCACCGTCGTAGCTTACCTGTTCGTGGTCAAAACACTAAAAACAATGCTCGTACTCGTAAAGGCCCACGCCGCACAGTAGCGAACAAGAAGAAATAATATTTTTTAAGTAAAGGAGGGTATTCAACATGGCACGTAAAACAAATGTACGTAAACGTCGTGTGAAAAAGAATATTGAAGCTGGTACAGCTCATATTCGTTCAACTTTCAATAACACAATCGTAACAATCACTGATGTTCATGGTAACGCAATTTCTTGGTCAAGCGCTGGATCATTAGGTTTCAAAGGATCTCGTAAATCTACTCCATTCGCTGCACAAATGGCTGCTGAAACTGCTGCTAAAGCTTCTATGGAACACGGTTTAAAAACTCTTGACGTAACTGTTAAAGGTCCGGGTGCTGGTCGTGAGGCTGCTATCCGTGCTCTTCAAGCTGCTGGTCTTGAAGTAACTGCTATCAGAGACGTTACTCCAGTTCCACATAACGGATGCCGTCCACCAAAACGTCGTCGTGTATAATTTGTCTGTATAAATTTTCAAAAATTGTCTATAATGGATTATGATATATGTTTGGCAAATATTAACAGACATCTCTTGTTGTGCACAATTAGGAACTGCCTAATAGGGACTTTCGGTTAGCATGGTCTAACCGAGGGTTTCGACGTTTTGAAGGAGGGTTTAAAAAATGATTGAAATCGAAAAGCCGAAAATCGAAACGGTTGAGATCAGTGACGATTCCAAATATGGTAAATTCGTTATTGAACCACTTGAGCGTGGATATGGTACAACGCTAGGTAACTCCTTACGTCGTATCCTTTTATCCTCACTTCCTGGTGCCGCTGTAACTGCTATTCAAATTGATGGCGTGTTACATGAGTTCTCTACAGTTGAAGGTGTTGTAGAAGACGTTACAACAATTATCCTTAATGTTAAAAAACTTGCTCTGAAAATTTATTCAGATGAAGAAAAAACATTAGAAATTGATGTACGCGGTGAAGGGCCAATTACTGCGGCCGATATTACGCATGATAGCGATGTGGAAGTTCTAAATCCAGATCTTCATATTGCAACTCTTGCTAAAGATGCTCATTTACGTATGCGTCTAACTGCTAGACGTGGACGTGGATACATCCCTGCAGATGGTAACAAAAGAGAGGATCAAGCAATAGGTGTTATTCCTATCGACTCGATTTACACTCCAGTGTCTCGTGTCACATACCAAGTTGAAAATACACGTGTGGGACAGGTTTCAAATTTCGATAAGTTAACACTTGATGTTTGGACTGACGGAAGTATTGGACCTAAGGATGCTATCGCACTTGGTTCAAAAATTCTTACTGAACACTTAAACATTTTTGTAGGTTTAACTGACGAAGCTAAAAATGCAGAAATCATGGTTGAAAAAGAAGAAGATCAAAAAGATAAAGTCCTTGAAATGACGATTGAAGAACTTGATCTTTCTGTTCGTTCATATAACTGCTTAAAGCGAGCTGGTATTAATACTGTACAAGAGCTTGCGAATAAGACAGAAGAAGACATGATGAAAGTACGTAACTTAGGTCGTAAGTCTTTAGAAGAAGTAAAACATAAGTTAGAAGAGTTAGGTCTAGGCCTACGTAAAGAAGACTGATTGTAGCTTCGATAAAGGGAGAGGCGTTCTCTTCATGTCTATATGACCCAATTTTGATACTACTTACAAAGGAGGGAACTAGAAATGGGATACAGAAAATTAGGACGTACTAGCTCACAACGTAAAGCTATGTTACGTGACTTAGCTACTGATTTAATTATCAACGAACGTATTCAAACAACTGAAACTCGTGCGAAGGAGTTACGTTCAGTTGTTGAAAAAATGATTACTTTAGGTAAACGTGGAGACTTACACGCTCGTCGTCTAGCTGCTGCTTACATCCGTAATGAAGTTGCTAACGCTGAAAACGGTCAAGACGCTTTACAAAAATTATTTGCTGACATCGCTCCTCGTTACACTGAGCGCCAAGGTGGATACACTCGTATCGCAAAAATTGGTCCTCGTCGTGGAGACGCTGCACCAATGGTTGTTATCGAATTAGTTTAATATTCGAATACAAAAGGGCTCGACGTTTCTTGTAAACATGTCGTTGCCCTTTTTTTCTGTTTACTTTTAGACTATTATATATCTATAAACAATGAGAAATTATAGGTGAACAAATGAGAAAAGATAGTATTAAAGTAGATAACATATCTTTTAAATATCCACAGGCACAATCAAATGCAGTTCATTCTGTATCATTTACTATTAAAGAAAATGAATGGATTGCTATAGTTGGGCGAAACGGATCAGGAAAGTCAACATTAGCTAAACTTTTAAATGGATTAATATTACCCGAAGAGGGTCAAATTGTGATTGATGAGGAAATTAGCTTATCAGAAAAAACAATTTGGGACGTGCGAAAGAAAATAGCGATGGTATTTCAAAATCCTGATAATCAGTTTGTAGGCACAACAGTAATAGATGATATTGCATTTGGTTTAGAAAACCATGGAATTGAGAAAAAAGAAATGGATCGTCGAATTGAAGAAGTTTTAAACATCGTCAATATGAATGAATTTGTACTCCATGAGCCACACTCTCTTTCTGGAGGCCAAAAACAAAGAGTAGCAATAGCAGGAGCATTAGCAATTCAACCAAGTATATTAATATTAGATGAAGCTACATCGATGTTAGATCCTTTCGGTAGAAAAGAAGTAATCGAGACAATACGTGATTTACATAAAGACATTAATATGACTGTTATTTCAATTACTCATGATATAGAAGAAGCAATACATGCAGACCGTATTTTAATTATGCATGATGGTCATTTAGTTCAAAGCGTAACTCCAGAAGAGCTTTTAAAAACAGAGTTTTCTTTAGAGTCGCTAGGATTAGCATCTCCTTTTACAAATAACCTTTCTAGTTTATTAATCGAAAAAGGTTTACCTTTGAGACAAGACCATCTAGAGCAAGAAAGCTTGGTGAGCGAATTATGCAAATTACTTTTGAAAAAGTAGGCTATACTTATCAGCCGAAGACACCTTTTGAGCATCGTGCTCTTTATGATATTGATGTTACGATACCAAATGGGTCATATTATGCTGTAATTGGTCACACAGGCTCAGGTAAATCTACTTTTCTGCAACATTTAAATGGCCTCTTACAACCAACAGAGGGCATCGCTAAAATAGACGATATTACCCTTTTGCCAGATAAAAAAAACAAGAATTTAAAATCATTAAGAAAAAAAGTAGGATTAGTTTTTCAGTTTCCTGAGCAACAATTATTTGAAGAAACTGTAGAAAAAGATATTTGCTTTGGTCCAATGAATTTTGGTGTATCTGAAGAAGAAGCAAAAAAAAGAGCTAAAGATCTAATTGAAAAAGTAGGCTTAAGTGAAGAATATTTAATAAAGTCACCATTTGAATTAAGTGGTGGTCAAATGAGAAGGATTGCTATTGCAGGTGTTTTAGCAATGGAGCCAGAGGTTTTAGTTTTGGATGAACCAACTGCTGGTCTTGATCCTAGTGGTCAAAAGGCTTTAATGGATATGTTTTACCAATTGCATAAAGAAAAGGGCCTGACGATCATTTTGGTGACGCATAGCATGGAAGATGCAGCGAGATATGCTGATACGATCCATGTGCTTCAAAAAGGGACTACGTATTTAAAGGGAAGCCCTTTAGAAGTGTTCTCATATGAAAAGGAATTAGAGGAAATTGGATTACAGATTCCACTTTCTTTAAAATTCCACCAAGAACTAAATCAAAAATTAGGCATTAATGAAAAAGCTACAAGTTTAACAATCGAACAGCTCGCTAATTATATAGCGAATCTTTATAATGGGGAAACAAAATGAATAGTCTAATTATCGGAAAATATATTCCAATCGATTCACTTATTCATCGTCTAGATGCTAGAGCAAAACTTCTTACAATGTTCATTTTTATTTGTATCGTTTTCTTAGCAAATAATTTTATAACATACGGCATATTATTTTTATTTTCAATTGTAACAGTATTGCTATCAAGAGTACCTCTTAATTATTATTTAAAAGGATTAAAAGCAATCTGGTTATTAGCAGTGTTTACGTTTTTATTGCATGTTTTTACAAATAAAGAGGGACCACTAATTTATCATTTTGGATGGGTCGAAATTCATAAAGAAGGAATTATTCAAGGGATTTATATATCTTTGAGATTTTTTCTTTTAGTTTCAATTACTACTTTACTGACATTAACAACAAATCCAATCGAAATTACCGATGGACTTGAGTCATTATTTAATCCATTTAAAAGGTTTGGTCTACCTGTGCATGAAATGGCTTTAATGATGTCAATTTCCCTACGCTTTATTCCAACGCTTATGGAAGAGACTGAAAAGATTATGAAGGCACAATCGTCTAGAGGAGTGGATTTCTCTTCAGGACCTATAAAAGACCGGTTAAAAGCATTAATTTCTTTACTTGTTCCATTATTTATTCATTCATTTAAACGGGCTGAAGACTTAGCAGTTGCGATGGAAGCTAGAGGTTACCAAGGCGGAGATGGAAGATCAAAGTTTCGCATTATGAAGTGGCATGTACGGGATACAGCATGTTTTGTTGTATTACTGATATTATTTTTACTATTATTGTTTTTACGTAAGTAATGGAGATAAGTTATGAATCGAATTAAATGTATAATTTCATATGATGGCACACTATTTAATGGTTACCAAGTTCAACCTAATCAGAGAACAGTCCAAACAGATTTTGAGAAGGTTCTAACAAAAATGCACAAAGGTATTCCAATTAGAATCCATGCATCTGGTAGGACAGATACAGGGGTACATGCAGTAGGACAAGTAATTCATTTTGATAGTGAATATGCCCTTCAACCAGAGCAATGGAAAAGAGCGTTAAATGCACAATTGCCTAAAGATATTAATGTTAGATCTGTAGAAATCGTCGATGATCATTTTCACTCTAGATTTGACGTCGTTCGAAAAGAATACCGTTATTTTATTTGGAATGAAAAAGATGAAAATGTTTTTTCCAGAAACCATCATTATTTTTTTCCTTTTGATTTAAATATTGCTAAAATGCAAGAAGCTTTAGAATGCTTATTAGGTACTCATGATTTTAGTTCCTTTTGTGCATCAAATACAGATATAAAGGACAAAGTACGAACGATTTATAAAGGAAGTATTAATAAAACAGATCAGGGGATTGTCATCGCTCTTGAAGGAAATGGTTTTCTTTATAATATGGTAAGAATAATTGTTGGAACATTAATTGAAGTAGGGCAAGGAAAGCGTGATGTAAAAAGTGTTAAAAACGCATTGTTAGCACGTGATCGAGCCAAGGCTGGCAAGACTTCACCGCCTAATGGACTTTTTTTATGGAAAGTTGATTATAACAACTAATCCTGGTGTAACATTTGCTTGACATTAGAAGGTATAAAGTTTAATATTAAATACGGTATTGTTTTAAGAACCACGATTAGCCCCGGAACCAGTCGTGTTAAAGATAAACAATAAAAACAATTTTACTTTATGTATATTGTATTAGGAGGAAAATAGAATGCGCACAACTTATATGGCAAAAGCTAGCGAAGTTGAACGTAAGTGGTTCGTTGTAGACGCTGAAGGAAAAACTTTAGGTCGTCTTGCAACTGAAGTAGCTACTTTACTTCGCGGTAAGCACAAACCAACTTTCACACCACACGTTGATACAGGTGATAACGTAATCATCATCAATGCTGAGAAAGTTGAATTAACAGGAAACAAATTAAACAATAAAATTTACTACCGTCATACAATGTATGCTGGTGGTTTAAAAGAGCGTACAGCTTTAGAAATGCGTACTAACTACCCAGTTAAAATGCTTGAGTTAGCTGTTAAAGGTATGCTTCCAAAAGGACGTCTTGGACGTGCTCAAATTAAAAAGTTACACGTGTATGCTGGTAACGAGCATCCACACCAAGCACAAAAACCAGAAGTTTACGAACTTCGCGGATAATTATAAAAGGAGGGCATTCACATGGCACAAGTACAATACTATGGCACAGGACGTCGTAAAAGCTCAGTAGCTCGTGTACGTTTAGTTCCTGGCGAAGGACGCGTTATCATTAACGGTCGTGATTTTGAAGATTACATCCCATTCGCTGCATTAAGAGAAGTTGTTAAACAACCACTTGTTGCAACTGAAACATTAGGTAGCTATGATATTTTAGTAAACGTTAACGGTGGTGGATACACTGGTCAAGCTGGTGCAATTCGTCACGGTATCTCAAGAGCATTATTACAAGTTGATCCTGAATACCGCGGAACTTTAAAACGCGCTGGATTATTAACTCGTGATGCACGTATGAAAGAGCGTAAAAAATACGGTCTTAAAGGTGCACGTAGAGCTCCTCAGTTCTCAAAACGTTAATTTTTATTTATACGTTCAAAACTCCTCTCCACTTTGTGGACAGGAGTTTTTTTATTTTGCGGGTTTATTCATCATATATATAATTGAAATTCCTATGTTCAATCCTTCCACTCAACTGCTTCCTTTTCTCTGATCTTTCCTTTGATTGTTGCATCCCTGTTGTTATTCCAAAATGAAACGGTTTTTTTTACTCGCACTTCTATTCTTTGCTCTCCTCATTGTTCAATAATGGTCAAGCATTTAGCTTTTTTGAAACTTTTTATAATTATTTTAAGAGCGTTTGTAGGTTTTTGTATTGTTTTGTAGGTTTGCATTTAAAATTAGTTATGTATTTCATTTATATATATGAAAGCGTTAACAAGGGGGATTTATATGAAGAAATTTGGATTAGCTACGCAAATCTTTGTTGCTCTTATATTAGGTATTGTTGTAGGAGCTTTAGTATACGGAAACGAAAAGGCAATATCTTATATTCAACCGATTGGTGATATCTTTATTCATTTAATTAAAATGATCGTTATGCCAATTGTAATTTCAGCTCTTGTAGTAGCTGTAGCAGGTGTAGGGGATATAAAGAAGCTAGGAAAACTTGGAGGAAAAACACTTCTTTATTTTGAAATTATTACGACGATTGCACTAGGAATTGGAATGCTTGCAGCGAATTTATTCCACCCAGGTAAAGGCGTGGATATGACTCATCTGCAAAAAGGTGATATTTCAGCATATGAACAAACAGCGACGGCAACACAACAAAGTGGTTTTGCAGAGACAATTGTTCATATTTTCCCGAAAAATGTATTTGAATCAATGGCACAAGGTGATTTATTGCCGATTATTTTCTTCTCTGTTTTATTTGGTTTAGGAGTAGCAGCGATAGGGGAAAAAGGGAAGCCTGTTCTTGGATTTTTTGAAGGCGTATTAGAAGCGATGTTTTGGGTTACAAATCAAGTTATGAAAACTGCTCCGTTTGGGGTTTTCGCGTTGATTGCTGTAACAGTTGCAAAGTTTGGTGTAAGTACTTTATTACCACTTGGTAAACTTGTTTTAGCTGTTTATATAACTGTGGCATTTTTTGCTATTGTTATTTTAGGTATTAATGCTAAAATGACAGGGACGAATATTTTTACACTAATGAAGATTTTAAAGGAAGAGCTGATTCTTTCATTTACAACAGCAAGTTCGGAAGCAGTACTTCCAAACATTATGAAAAAGATGGAAGAAATGGGTTGTCCAAAAGCAATTGTATCCTTTGTTATACCGACAGGGTACTCATTTAACTTAACGGGTTCAGCGATTTACCAAGCTCTTGCTGCATTATTTGTTGCTCAGATGTACAATATTCACATGTCATTTATGGAGCAGATAACATTATTATTTGTACTAATGCTTACATCAAAAGGTATGGCCGGTGTCCCTGGTGCATCGTTCGTAGTAGTACTGGCTACACTAGGTTCAATGGGATTACCTTTAGAAGGAATCGCATTAATTGCGGGTATTGACCGTATTTTAGATATGGTTCGTTCTGCAGTAAATGTATTAGGAAACTCGTTAGCGGCCATTACGATGGCGAAATGGGAAGGCGAATACGATAAAGAGAAAGCGCAACAATATATTGAGTCTATTAAGGAATCAAAAGTTGCGTAAAGATGGGAGAAAAAACAAATGGCGGCTACTGAAATTAAACCAAACATACGCATTGAAAAAGATTTTTTAGGGGAAAAAGAAATTCCTGCAGATGCCTACTATGGTGTCCAAACATTACGCGCAGTTGAGAACTTTCCTATTACTGGTTATAAAATTCACGAAGAGCTTATTAAAGCTTTAGCAATTGTAAAGAAGGCAGCAGCACTTGCTAACGTAGAAACAAAACGCCTTTATGAAGGAAATGGTAAAGCGATTGCAGAGGCAGCTCAAGAAATTATTGAGGGCAAATGGCATGATCAGTTCATTGTTGATCCTATCCAAGGTGGCGCAGGGACATCAATGAATATGAATGCAAATGAGGTTATTGCAAATCGTGCGCTTGAAATTCTAGGTAAAGAAAAAGGTGACTATTTCTGCATTAGTCCTAATACCCATGTAAATATGTCGCAGTCTACAAATGATGCATTCCCAACTGCAATTCATATCGCGACTTTAAATATGTTAGAGAAATTATTAAACACAATGAATTATATGCGTGATATATTTGACTTAAAGGCAAAAGAATTTGACCATGTAATTAAAATGGGCCGTACTCACTTACAAGATGCAGTACCGATTCGTTTAGGACAAGAATTCGAAGCATATTCTCGAGTACTTGGTCGTGATATAAAACGTATCGAACAATCTCGTCAGCACTTATATGAGGTAAATATGGGAGCTACAGCGGTTGGGACTGGTTTAAATGCAGATCCACGCTATATTGAACTAGTTGTTAAGCAACTTGCTGAAATAAGCGGATTATCACTTGTTGGAGCTGAGCATCTTGTTGATGCTACTCAAAACACTGATGCTTATACAGAAGTATCGGCTGCTCTAAAAGTATGTATGATGAATATGTCTAAAATTGCGAATGATTTACGTTTAATGGCTTCAGGCCCACGTGCAGGACTTGGTGAAATTTCATTGCCAGCTCGTCAACCAGGTTCATCTATTATGCCAGGTAAGGTAAATCCTGTAATGGCAGAAGTAATTAACCAAGTTGCTTTCCAAGTAATCGGTAATGATCATACAATCTGTTTAGCGTCTGAAGCAGGACAATTAGAATTAAACGTTATGGAGCCTGTTCTAGTATTTAATTTACTTCAATCAATTAACATAATGAATAATGCATTCCGTGCGTTTACAGATAATTGTTTAAAAGGAATTGAAGCGAATGAAGACAGAATGAAAGAATATGTAGAAAAGAGCGTTGGTCTAATCACAGCGGTTAATCCACATATCGGTTATGAAGTTGCTGCGAGAATAGCTAGAGAAGCAATTCTAACAGGAAAACCAATTCGTGAACTTTGCTTAAAATATGACGTATTATCAGAAGAAGAACTTGATTTAATTTTAGATCCATTTGAAATGACTCACCCTGGTATTGCTGGTGCAGTTCTTTTAGAGCGTCAATAAAACAGTCAGCCTTCTGATTTACGCTCACTTTCTATGTTGCTTAGCCTGTTTGCGGTGCTTATACCGCCATGTATGTAAATTTAGCACCGCTTCTGGCTTTGCACATTGAAAGAACAGTCATTTTAAATCAGTTTGACAATTAATTATTACAAAGTAAGGGCGAAAAGCCCTTTTTTGCTTAACTAAAAAAGATAAAAATAAAATAAAATAGATAGATAAGGGATGGGATTATATGCATAAATTCAAGGTAGGTTCGAATGGTGAAGTGGAGACTACCTTGCGAGGTGCCGAATTATTAGGTGTGCCAATGCTTAATAAAGGAGTTGCATTTACTCAAGAGGAACGAAAAGAATTAGGTTTAACAGGATTATTACCGCCAGCTGTACTGACGCTGGAGGAGCAAGCTAAACGTGCTTACGCGCAATTCTCGTCACAACCTACTGATTTGCATAAAAATGTTGCATTATCAGCTTTACATGATCGTAATGAAACGTTATTTTATCGAGTACTAACTGATCACTTACCAGAAATGCTTCCTGTTGTTTATACACCAACAGTTGGTTTAGCGATTCAACGTTATAGTAATGAATATAGAAGACCTCGTGGTTTGTATTTATCGATTAATGAAGAAGATGGTATCGAACAAGCATTTGATAATTATGGCGCAAATGCAGATGAAATTGATTTAATCGTTATTACTGACGGTGAAGGAATATTAGGAATTGGTGACTGGGGAGTTGGAGGTATTAATATCGCAATCGGTAAATTAGCGGTATATACAGCTGCGGCAGGTATTGATCCAGCACGAGTATTACCAGTCATTTTAGATGTCGGTACTGATCGCGAAGAGCTACTAGATAATCCATTTTATGTTGGAAACAGACATCCTCGCGTTCGCGATAGCCGATATGATGCGTTTATTGATAAGTTTGTAACGACTGCAGTCGAAAAATTCCCAAATGCATTACTTCATTGGGAGGATTTTAGCTCTAAAAATGCGCGAAACATTTTAGATAGGTATCGTCACCAAGTTTGTACTTTCAATGATGATATTCAAGGTACAGGAGCTGTATCACTTGCAGCTGTGCTAGCGGCAGTGAATGCATCTGGTATTCCATTAAGTGAACATCGTGTAGTTGTATTCGGTGCAGGAGCAGCAGGTATTGGAATAGCAGATCAAGTACGTGATGCAATGGTACGTGAAGGCCTTTCATTCGAATTAGCAAACCGCAGATTCTGGTGTATTGACCGAAATGGATTGCTTGCAGAGGATATGGAAGGGTTGTTCGACTTCCAACAACCATATGCACGCCCTATCGAGGAAAATAATTCAGGTGCAAGCCTAGCAGAAGTTGTAAGCCAAGTTCATCCTACGCTCTTAATTGGTACTTCAACTGTTGCCGGTGCTTTCACAGAAGAGATTGTAAGAGATATGGCAGCACATGTTGAAAGACCTGTAATTTTACCGATGTCCAATCCTACACCACTTGCAGAAGCAAAACCTTCTGATTTAATCAAGTGGACTGAAGGAAGAGCATTGGTAGCAACAGGAAGTCCTTTTGCTCCAGTAACATATAACAAAACGGTTTATGTAATTGGTCAATCAAATAACGCTCTTATTTTCCCAGGCTTAGGACTTGGAACAAATGTTTCACGCGCAAGTATTATTACTGATGGAATGTTTGCAGCGGCAGCAGAAGCTGTAGCGGAAATGATCGATGTAAGTAAATTAGGTGCACCATTACTACCTCAAATTGAGAATCTACGTACTATTTCAGAAGTAGTTGCGATTGAAGTAGCAAAAGCAGCAGTTGCTGACGGGGTAGCTCGAGTTGTACACGACGATATTGAGCAAGCTGTACGTAACGCTATGTGGGAGCCTGCATATCGACCTATTAAAGCTACTAAAGAATTGGTCACTATATAAAAATAAAAAATACAGCTTGTTTTATCAAGCTGTATTTTCTTATGAAATTTAGTAGTATGGAGGATCATTGTGTTAATAACAACAAGACGATATACTAGTAGCAAAAATCAGGAAGTGGCGGATTTGAAATCTAAAGGATTGCAAGGTAAAGATTTCTGGATTGTTATTGCACTTATGGTTATTGTTCCGATAGCCGGTGAACTAAACTTTCATCCATTTGATAATATATTTCGTGTTAGTTTTGGAACCCCAATTTTTTTCTTTTCTTTATTGTATTTTAGGAATTATCATTCTGTTCTAATAGGGCTGTTAATAGGCATATCTGTTTTTGTATTCCGTGTTGGACTAGATTGGTTAGTATTGACAGATTTTAATTTTGCTTCATCCTTTTCGGTCAGATTTCCTACTTTTTTATATTATTTTTCATTTTCCGTTTTCTTTTATTTATTAAAAGTAAATCAGTTTCAGCACCCTATGCTAATAGGAATTTTCGGTATTACGATTGAGATCACTTCTAGTTTAATCGAATTAATACTGCAACTTTATGGAATGGGATCTTCACTTACTGTGGATGAGTTAAACAAAATTATTATTATTGCGGTGTTTAGAAGTTTTTTTGTATTAGCATTTATCAATATGATGAAGCTTTACGAACTAAAACTGAAGGAATCACAAACTCGTAAAGAGAATGAAAATATGCTTATGCATTTATCCAATTTGTACGTAGAGTCTGTTTATTTGAAAAAAACATTACAAAATGCCGAAACAATAACAAAAGAATCCTACAATTTATATCGAGACATGAGTAAGTACAAACAAGATTTAGGCGTTCCAATCGAAAAATGGGGTAGCAAATCTTTAAGAATTGCAGGAGAGGTTCATGAAATAAAAAAGGATAACCAAAGAATTTTCGCTGGACTTTCTAAACTAATTACTAGTGAAAGTTTGCCTGAATATATGAGTGTAAATGATTTAGTTACAATGGTTATACGAATTAATCAAAAATATGCAGGCATGCTAGGAAAAAAAATTGAGTTTGTTTCTCATATAAAAGGAGAACATCCGCACTATCATATTTATTTAATGCTATCATTTATTAATAACTTAGTTGCGAACGCAGTTGAAGCTATAGAGCTTAAAGGGAGAATTCTCTTATCAATAGAAAAAGTTGAAGATTGGATTGAATGTAAGGTTATTGATAATGGACCTGGAGTTCCTTCAAAAAATATGAAGCTTATTTTTAAACCTGGGTTTACTTCTAAATATAGCGATGATGGAACCCCTTCTACAGGAATCGGTTTATCCTATATCAAAGAAATGGCAGAAGAACTGGGAGGAGAAGTTCTTCTCAATCAAAAAGAGAGTGAATGTATTTTTACGATCCGACTACCAATCGGAGCTCTCGTCTTAGAAAGGATGAATTTATGAACTTTTATATCACAGATGATGATGAAGTCTTTCGATCGATGTTATCACAAATCATAGAGGATGAAGAGTTAGGTGAAGTGGTTGGTGAGGCGGAAGACGGCTTTTTTTTAGATACAAATACACTCGAAATAAATCATGTTGATATATTATTTATTGATCTATTAATGCCTCTTCAGGACGGTATAGAAACAATACGGAGAATGGGATCTTCATTCAAAGGGAAAATTATTATGATTTCTCAAGTGGAGTCGAAAGAATTGATCGGAGAAGCTTATTCTCTTGGTATCGAATATTACATTACTAAGCCGTTGAACAAAATTGAAGTGATATCGGTTGTTAGAAAGGTCTTGGAGCGAATTCGACTTGAGCGATCGATTCTTGATATTCAAAAGTCATTAAGTAATGTTTTTGATGTAAATTCAATCAATCAACATAATCCAGTATCTGATAAAAAGAAAATTACAGATTGGGGACAAGTTCTATTATCAGAACTTGGCATAGCTGGAGAAAATGGGAGCAAGGACTTGCTTGATATGCTCAATTACCTCTATGAATATGAAACGAATTTGGGCTTAGAGGCAGGGTTTCCTACATTAAAGGATATATACACTCACATCAGTTTGAAAAAGCTAGGGATTGTAAATTCTCCAGAAGACGTTGAGCGGGAAAGGAAATCATCAGAACAACGAGTTCGTAGGGCAATTTATCAATCTTTAAACCATATGGCATCAATAGGACTGACAGATTTTGCGAACCCTAAATTTGAAAATTATGCTTCAAAGTTTTTTGATTTTGAAACAGTTCGTCAAAGAATGAGTGAATTGAAGCAAGCATCTTTGGCTTCATCAACGCATACTCGCATTAATGCAAAGAAATTTATACAAGTTTTATACTTTGAATCGAAACAACTTTTAGTTGAAAGATATTAATAATAAAATTTTATCTGGCCCTCAAACGCTTTTGAGGGCTTTTTTGTATATGATTACTTTCTGGAATAAACTAGATAGTATACTCATATTCTAAAATGATTAAAAATTAAAAAATTCTAATAATTCATTCTTGAATTGTAGCATAGAAGAGTTTTAAAAGAATAAAATAATATACCTTAATAAATTATACCTATGGCCATCTAGGTTAGGGGTGATGTACATTGGGCTTAATCGACTGGATAATGGGTAAAATGAATTTTCAATCAAGTACTAGTTCTTTTGAGTTATTAAATGATGAAGGGGATGGCCAATTAACATTAGGCGATACATTATTTAAAAATGATGTGATCAGGGCATGTATTAGACCTAAAGCTAATGCAATTGGAAAACTAAAAGTAACGCATGTTAGAGAAAATAATAGAGAATGCAAGATTAACCCTGATCCATGGATTTATAATGTACTGCAAGAGCCAAATCCATTTATGTCTAGGCAATTACTTTTAG
The DNA here is from genome assembly GCF_002585125.1 of Bacillus sp. AFS029533. Taxonomy (NCBI): domain Bacteria; kingdom Bacillati; phylum Bacillota; class Bacilli; order Caryophanales; family Bacillaceae; genus Bacillus; species Bacillus sp. AFS029533. The sequence continues at coordinate 59,720 of NZ_NUQC01000007.1, forward strand.
AGAAAATGGTAACTCAGCTTGACCTAAATAGTAATGCGTTCGCATTTATAAAGCGAAATGATTTTGGCTATCCTACCGCTATTTTTCCTATTCCTTGCACGAAGGTTGAAGTGCTCGAAAATAATCAAGGTTTGATCTTTTTAAAATTCACATTCAAAACCAAAAATGTACTAATTTTACCTTATAGCGATATCATTCATTTAAGAAAAGATTTTAATAGTAATGATCTATTTGGAACGCCCCCATATGATCCTTTACTTCCTTTATTAGAAGTGATTGATTCAGTAGATGACAGTATCGTCAATAATGTAAGTAACAATCGTTTTATGAATTGGTTATTAAACTTTAAGGAAGTACTAGATCAAGATGATCTGATTAAGAATACGAATGAGTTTGTAAACAATTATATGAAATATACAGGAGATGGTGTAAAAGCAGGTTTTTCGGAGCCAACTTACACTTTACAACAAGTACCCGCAAGTAACTATGCACCAGAGCCCCAAAGAACTAATGATGCAATTAGACGAATCCTTATGTTTTTTAATACGAATGAAAACATAGTACAGAGTACATTTAACGAGGACCAATGGAATGCGTATAATGAAGCCGTAATTAATCCATTAGTCATCCAGCTGAATAATGAATTTACACGTAAATTCTTTACTCCAGCGGAGCGAAAAAATGGTAATCGGATCGTTTTTGAAGCATCTAACTTAGAATTTGCATCAATTGCAACAAAATTAGCATTTTCGATTATGGTAGAACGAGCTTCCTTAACTCCTAATGAATGGCGTTCCTTAATGGGAATCGGACCAATCCAAAGAGGAGATGTTCCACTGCTAAAAACGGATACTGCTCCAATCGATCAGAAAGAAAGAGATAGAGAATTTGAGTTGCGCGTTGAAAGAGAAAAGAAACGCGAAGAAGAAATTGAAAAATGCAGACAAGAGTGTTTAGAAGAATGTAAACAATTTAAAGAGTTTTGTATGGAACAACAGAAGAAACTGTTAGAAAAACCAGAAACAGACGATAAAAATAGTTAATTAGATAAAATAGAGCTATTAACTAATTATTAGTTAGGCTTTTTTTTTTTCAATTAGAAAGTTGGCATAGGTTAGATAGATAGGATACTTGTCCGAACACTTTTTCTATTGGTTCATATAGTAAAGTAAAAGCTAATATTAAACCAATTTATGGAGTTGTTTATATGTTTGAAAAAGATGCGATTATTACCCTATTAGGTAGTTCTGGCGGAGTGGCAAAGGCAGTGCTTTCTATATTTAATAAAGCGGCAAAAGATCCAAATGATCCGCTCCAACAGATAATAAAAAATGCCAGGTTTCATTTAATTGATTTGAAACAGAAAGAGTTAACCTATTTTGAAAGGATTATTCCTAACCTAATAGAAAACGTTACATTTCATGAAATGAATGTTAATAATATTGATTTAATGAAAAAACATCTCATAGAGAGTAATACAGTTATTGTAGTTGATGTTTCTAGAGCGGATTCTGTTGAAATGTTGCGCTGCTGTAATGAGTTTGGTGTGAAATATGTCAACACTGCTTTAGAAAGTGAAATAGTAGATGAGGATGAAAGCATTAGTTCTGGGTTCCCACTTAAAGAACGTTTACGTATCTTCGAGGAAAATAAACGAAAGTTTAAAAATACTACAGCAATTATTGGTTCAGGAATGAATCCTGGGATTGTGCAATGGATGGCAATCGATTTAATGAACCAATTCCCTTTCGAAAAACCTCTTGCATGTTACATTGTTGAACATGATAATTCTTTTTATGAAAACCCTTCAATCGCTCAAAAAGAAACAATTTACACCACATGGTCCCCAGATTGCTTCCTAGAAGAGGCAGTCACAAGCTTTCCTATGTTTGTTAAACAAAATATTCCCATCTTCTTGTATGATGATGTTTATTCTGTTGAGTTTAAAGTAACATTGGGGGAAAAAGTCTTTTATGGTTGTCTTATGCCACATGAAGAAGTATTTATTATTGGCAAATTGTTCAACTTAGAAAGCGGTTTTGTGTATCGTGTTAATGAGCATACAACAAATCTAATTAGAAATAATTTAAAAAACACTGACGAAATATTGGGTTTTGATAAAAAGCTTCTAGATCCTTCAACAGCTCCATTAGTAGGAGAGGACGTAGTTGGAGTTTTACTTGTGTACGAAGATAAAGAGCGCTATATCTATAATGTGATGAACAATAAAGATTCATTCACTAATTACGGTACAAATGCAACCTACCTTCAAGTCGCTTGCGGAGTTTATGCAGGAGTTGCAAGTTTATTTTTGGATTCTGTAGCAAAAGGTGCCTACTTTGTAGATGAGTTAGTATTAAATACAAATAGTAATTATGGACAGTATTTAAAATATCATATGCCTCAGTTTGTATATGGAGAAAATGAAAAAAGTGATGGATTACTTTTACAAAGAATGAAAACATTCGATCATTAAAAATGCGAAAGAGGGTAGGAAGTTTTTTAAAGACCCCTCTTTTTATTTTATTTAACTACGAGTAAACCATTTAAGTCTTGAAAATTTTCTATTATATAAAATCTTTGTTTTTTGTGAAAATTACTATTTTTTTATGGAAGAAATTAAGTATGTAGTTTTTGAATGAAGCACACCTTTTCGTCTTAGACTATGGCTACGGGGAGGTTTCATCATGAATCTTATAACAAATTTCCGAGAAAAAAGAAGAGCAAAGCAAATTAAATTTGAAAAGAGTTTATTAAAAGAACTAAAAATAATGCAATTAAAAGCCCAATTAAAGGATTCGTTTTCCTACTGTATAGACGCAGACATTAACCAAAGAAAAGCAAGAGAGGATTACTGTTTCGAGTTAGCGGTAGAAACATATTTATTGGGTGCAAGATATAGCCGTTTTGGTTTTTATGGTGAACCAATTGAGAATGTTAAAAGAAGATCAGCTAAAGAATCTGAATGGTTAGCTTATTTATTTTATTCTTCTGTATTTGGTCGTAAGGATGATATTCAAACAGAACCGTTTGACCGATGTAAATCTTTTTTAAATAATTGGTGGTTAGATGGATATGTAAAAGGAGAAAGAAGACATAGACTTCGTTTATCAAAGTAAGTCATATTCTTCCTAGTTGTCCCATATATTTTTTATAGGACAATCAGGGGGAGAAAAAATGAAAAGATGGCACTTAATCGTTATCATTGTAACCTTTGTTTTTTTGATTTTGAGTATACCTTTATTACAAAAAACTTCAAAGACATGGAATTTTAGAGGACTTCCTCTAGATGGAAAAGTGATTGTGTTGGATGCTGGGCATGGTGGACCAGATGGAGGTGCTTCAGGTGGAGATGTTATTGAAAAAGTTGTTGCTCTGTCAATAACAAACAAACTGAGGGATTATTTACAAGGTCAAGGCGCAACGGTTATTATGACAAGAGATGGAGATTACGATCTAGCAGAGGATGGAATGAAAGGATATAGTAGAAGAAAAAGCGTTGATTTAAGGAAAAGGGTAGAAATTATTAATGGATCGGACGCAGACCTATACATATCAATTCATTTAAATTCCTTACCAAGAACATCTTCAAAAGGTGCACAAACATTCTATTATGGTTCATTAATTGAAAATGAGCGATTTGCAAAATACGTCCAAGCAGAGCTAAGGGAAAGTCTAAATAATACTCATCGATTAGCGAAAATTATTAATCATGTTTATTTGATGAAATATTCCAAAGTACCAGGTGCGCTTGTAGAAGTTGGCTTTTTATCAAATTATGAAGAAACTCAGCAGTTAAGAGATGAAGAATATCAAGATAAACTTGCTGCAGCTATATATAGAGGGGTTATTAGATATTATACAGATAAAAATGAACCGCCGAATTAATCGGTGTTTCAAACTATGGGCAAACGCTCGCTTTCTTCGTTACTTCGTCTGCTTACGGTGCTCATTACCGTTTAAGGTAACTCCGCTCCGCACAGACTTTGTGCCTCGAAAGACAAACGTTTTCAATTAGTTTGAAAATCATATTTTTTGGACTTCGTCTACGATAAGGAACCGCCGAATCAATCGGTGTTTCAAACTATCGGCAAAACGCTCGCTTTCTTCGTTACTTTGGCTGTTTACAGTGCTCATTACCGTTTAAGGTAACTCTGCTCCGCACAAACTTCGTGCCTGGAAAGACAAACGTATTCAATTAGCTTGAAAATCAAATTTTTTGGACTTCGTCTACGATAAGGAACCGCCGAATTATTCGGTGGTTTTCATTTTTACTAACTAATTAATGTTACTTAAGACTAACTATGATACATGTGTTATACTATTTAGTATATTAAGATAACGAGGTGTAAATATGCTTACCAATGAACAAGTATTATCACTTTTAGGTACAATTAATGAGCCATTTTTAAATAAATCATTAGCAGAATTAGATGCTGTTAAAGAAATATCGATTAAAGAAGAGAAGAAACATGTAAGCGTTAAAATTGCATTGTTGAAAACGGGGACAGCTGAACAAATGCAAATTCAAACACAAATTGTTCAGTTATTAAAGCAGAATGGTGCCGATACTGTTGGAATTCGATTTACTGAACTTACAGAAGAAGAAAAAGGTCAGTTTATTGAAAACAATGAAGAAAACTCAACACTTTCACTATTAGATAATAAAAAAGTTCAATTTTTAGCAATCGCAAGTGGAAAAGGTGGAGTAGGAAAATCAACTGTTTCTGTAAACTTAGCTGTTGCTTTAGCAAGATTAGGTAAAAAAGTAGGTATAATTGATGCTGATATTTATGGCTTTAGTGTACCGGATATGATGGGAATTACGACAAGACCTGTGATCAGAGGTGAGCGTATCATTCCAGTTGATCGTTTTGGAGTAAAGGTCATATCAATGGGATTCTTTGTAGAAGATAATTCACCAATTATTTGGAGAGGTCCAATGCTTGGTAAAATGCTACAACAGTTTTTCACAGAAGTTGAGTGGGGAGATTTAGACTATTTATTACTAGATTTACCACCAGGTACAGGAGATGTAGCGTTAGACGTTCATAGCATGTTACCATCTTGTAAAGAAATAATTGTAACGACACCACATCCTACAGCTTCAATTGTTGCAGCTAGAGCGGGAGTAATGGCATTAAAAACAAATCATGAAATTATTGGTGTTGTAGAGAATATGAGTTATTTTGAAAGTAAAAAAACGGGCGAAAAAGAGTATGTTTTTGGTAAAGGTGGAGGAGAAAGGCTTGCAAAAGAGCTTCAAACAACTCTATTAGGACAATTACCTTTACAGCAGCCTGATTGGGATGAAGAGGACTTTGCTCCTTCAATATATGATAAAGATCACCCAACTGGTAAAATCTATACGTCGATTGCTAATCAAGTAGTCGAAAAAATCGTATTAAATAAATAATAAACAATACCCTTTTAATTTATATGCTTGTTTTTTGTTATCAATGGTTATACGATAACCATTGATAATATTTAGACATGAATTAAATTATTAGGGTATTTATATTGATTAAATAGTTAATAAAGTTTTATATGAATCGTTAATTTTAGAAGAAAATCAGAAGCTTTGTGAAATCGGGGGATTAAGAAACGAATGACGAGTCGGAAATTGGTTCGATTATTTTTAACAACATTACTAGTTGGTGGAATCGCAACAATCGTAACGGGTATGCTTTATGGGTATAAAGAGTACTTAAGTTATGTTCAAGATGGTAGATTTATTAAACTTCTAGTAGAAGTATCATTTTTATTTATATTAGGATTAGTATTCAGTGCAGTAAGTCAGATGGGATTCTTTGCATATTTGACGATACATAGATTCGGATTAGGCTTATTTAAGTCATTATGGAATACAGTTCAAATTGTGTTAATCATATTTGCTTTATTTGATTTAGCTTATTTTCGATTTAAAGAGTATGCGCACGGAGAAGCTTTTACTTTATATTTAATATTCCCAATAGTGCTTTTGGTAGGTAGTTTGATTGTTTCTTATATAAAAATGAAAGAAACAAACAAAGGGGCGTTTATTCCAGCATTATTTTTTATGATTGTCGTTACAATCGTTGAATGGGTCCCAGCATTAAGACAAAATGATCTTTCGTGGTTAATTTTAATGTTAGTACCTTTATTTATTTGTAATGCGTATCAGTTATTAACTCTACACAAAATACTAAAAAGCTAAGAGAAATATCTCTTAGCTTTTTTATTTTACAATTTTAATATTGGTTTTAGTATTAGATATCATTTGAGAAACAGTTATGTTTTTATATCCTTCGTCTTTTAGGTAGGACCAAATTAATGGCAATGCTTTTGGCGTTTGAAGTGCCGAATCACTTGCATGAAGCAAAATGATGTCGCCCGGATTAGTATTATTTTCTACGGTTTTAACAATTTTATTTGTTCCCGGATTTCTCCAGTCTTCAGTATTAACACTCCAATGTATCACAGAAAGATTGTTCCGTGCAGCAAGCTTTATAACTTCTTTATTATATTCACCATTTGGTGGTCTAAATAACTTAACGTCTTTTACACCTAGACGATTAAATACTTCTGCTGAATTATTTAAATCTCTTTGCATTTCAACTGGAGTTAGCTGGGTGTAGCTTTTATAACGATACCCAAGTGTTCCAATTTCGTGACCTTGTTTAACGATTGTTTCAACGATTTCTGGATGTCGCTCTGCCCATGATGCAGATAAGAAAAAAGTGGCATTCGTAATTTTTTGATTTCGTAATACGTCCAAAACTTTGAGTACATTTTCATCGCCCCAGCTTATATCAAAAGTAAGAGCTACATTTTTTTGTGAGGCATCACCTTTGTAAATTGCCATTGGCCCCTTGTTTGTTGAAAAAGTTGAAAATGTTTTAGGTGCTTGTATATAAACTAAGCAAGCTGTAAAAAATGCAATAATAGTAATTAAAGAAAATTGCTTTAATTTTCTTTTTGAAGTGATGTAAAAGTAAAAAAGCATAAAATCGCCTTCTTTCTTGTCCAAGTTCTTATATAAAGGATATGAGATTTAGTAAGCTTGTATGCTATAAAACGAAATGATTAAATGTTTTAAGTATTTAGAACAGTAATAATGGGTTTAAAATCGAATTAAACCAAAAGTGCTATGGGGTGGGGGTTATGTTTGGAATACTTCTAAATAAGGAGCATGTATTAGAGATCGAGTCACTCATAATACGTTCGCTATATGAATTAGATAAAGAGCTATCATCGCATAATTTAAATGGTAGAGTTAGAAATGAAATGATTCAAAAGAAGAAAATCCTAAACGAAGTGTATAATAGATTACCGTTATAGGAGAATTCGCTTAAATAGGCTTGTACATTTATCCCATGAAAAAGATTTTAAAAAAAATCAATTTTTGTGTTGACGTTATATTTGAATACGTGGTATATTATTTCTTGTCTTCAACGACAACAAAAACTGATTCAACAAATTAAAAAATAATTTTTAAAAAATGTTGACAGGCTATATTACGAAATGGTAATATTAAAAAGTCGCTTACGAGCGATAAAGTGAACTTTGAAAACTA
>NZ_NUQC01000080.1:0-210 GCF_002585125.1 Bacillus sp. AFS029533
ACTAAAAACCTAATTTAATAACTTTTACTTAGAGTAAAAGCAGTTTAATGGTCAATTTATAGGTCAATTAAGCTCGAACATCAACTTATCATTTAATCATTTTATATTGTTTTTTTGTTTTTTAAAAAGATAGTACAATCAATTTAATCAACAAATAAAATCCACAAAAACTACTATATAATGCACAAACTTGTATCTACGTCAATAAAA
>NZ_NUQC01000081.1:0-376 GCF_002585125.1 Bacillus sp. AFS029533
ATGAAGGATTCGACCCTTCGACCCTCTGATTAAAAGTCAGATGCTCTACCTACTGAGCTAATGGCACAAAAGAGTGCCGACTAGAGGACTTGAACCCCCAACCTACTGATTACAAGTCAGTTGCTCTACCAATTGAGCTAAGTCGGCATTTTATTATCTATATCACTTTGTTTTATTTACTTATATTTATTTAAGATGGTGGCTCGGGACGGAATCGAACCGCCGACACGAGGATTTTCAGTCCTCTGCTCTACCGACTGAGCTACCGAGCCATCTTAAATGGCGGTCCCGACCGGGATCGAACCGGCGATCTCCTGCGTGACAGGCAGGCATGTTAACCGCTACACCACGGGACCATTTGGTTGCGGGGACAGGA
>NZ_NUQC01000082.1:0-1104 GCF_002585125.1 Bacillus sp. AFS029533
GACCTGTTGCTCCCGCTGGGCCTGTTGCTCCGGCTGGACCTGTTGCGCCCGCTGGGCCTGTTGCTCCTGTTGGACCTTGTGGACCTTGTGGACCTTGTGGACCTGTTGCTCCTGTTGCTCCTGTTGGACCTGTAATTCCTGTTGGACCTGGAACTCCTGGTGGCAATGGTGCTCCCGTAGGACCTGTTGGAGCTGGTGGTAGTGGTAAGACTGGTGGTAATTGTGGGCCTGGTGGGCCTGGTGGTATTGGCAAATAGATACACCTCCAAAAATATTTTGACGTACACTTTATCTTATTTTTGTTGGACAAGTTTGTTTGGATTTTAATACTATTTCTATTAAAAATCCGCAAAAAAACTCTACTTACTAGATTCAAAACTATCATTGATAGCCAAATGTGATCTAGTTTAGTAGAGTCATTGTTAAAATATTTTTCTTACTTCTATTTATTAATTAGTTTATAGCTACTCCTGCGCTAGCATATCCAGTAACAGTATTGATAAGGCTAGCACCGTTTGCAGTTGCAGTAAATACCATCATTAAACGAGTTTGTGCTGCAATTGGTACTGCTAAAGGTGTAGAAATACCGCTAGTGATTTGGCCTATTGTAAGCGGACCTGCTAGAGCCGGTAAAGTGACACTTGCACCTGCAACTGGAGTAAAGTTATTACTATTTACTGGTGCACTATATAATTGTGCAGTGACAGTAATACTTGTTCCTAAAATATTTAAAGCTACTACATTACTATAAGATGCGGAAATAGCCGTAATTGTACCAGCTCTAGGCATTGAGAATGCAAAATCAAGAATTTCAGTTGGTAAACCAGTTCCAGTTAAATCAATCGCTGGTCCAGGAAGTAATGCAACATTCGGAATTGAACTTCCAAATCCTACAAGACCTGCTGTTCCTGCTAATCCGCCTAAAACTGTTGACATTACTACTGGTGCACCTGATGCAAACGGAATGATTGCACCTGTACCTGCTATTCCAGTTGCCCCTGCTGGGCCTGTTGCTCCCGCTGGGCCTGTTGCTCCGGCTGGACCTGTTGCTCCCGCTGGGCCTGTTGCTCCTGTTGGACCTTGTGGACCTTGTGGACCTTGTGG
>NZ_NUQC01000083.1:0-244 GCF_002585125.1 Bacillus sp. AFS029533
GTACTAAAAAAGACTGTTTTCACCAAAACAGCTTGCGTTGATTCATCATTCATTTTGACTTCATCCTTTCGATTCGATTCGAACGATAATCGATCGGTCATTTCTGGTTTGTGTAAAAAAGGAAAGATATCATTTTAGTTTGGTTGAATGTGTAAAAATGTTACCATTCAAAAATGAAAAAGTCATGACATAAAATATGGATGGACTGGTTGACCTAATGGATAGCGTCCGGGTAGTTACGAGT
>NZ_NUQC01000084.1:0-674 GCF_002585125.1 Bacillus sp. AFS029533
GAAAATAATAAAAAATCGATTATTACCATCGGGGTACTTGTTGATAGTGGAAGATTAAATAAAGAATTCCAAAAAATCCTAAATGCAAATCTTACGGATGAAGATCTTGAGGGAAAGGTTGTAAAAATAAATTTGCAGTCCTTTATTCCGTATACTAGTAAAAAATTTTCGTACACTGGCTCTTTTACAACTCCTCCATGTACTGAAGGGATTAAATGGATAATCTTTAACAAGCCTATACAATTTTCCGAAGAACAAATCCATTCTTATCAAAATTATTTCGAACCAAATAGCCGTCCCGTACAGCCATTAAATGGTAGAGACTTATTTGAATCTTGGTAAACAAAACAGGGTCATGAAGAAGTATCATTTCTTGATTATGAAAATTACTTCCTCATAACAGCTTCATGGAGAACTATTATTGTTCGATTCCCAAAATTACTTCCTAATAACATCCTGTGGTGGAAAAAAACATGATAATTCAACTTTAGCTACTAGTTTTAAATGTTAAGTTGTTTTGAGCAATTTTATGATCCTAATAACACTAGTAATGTTTTTTCTAGAATTTAAAAATATTATGGGCTAATTTTTAGAAAAATATATTCAATTAATGTTAAATATTAATTAATCTACAAACTGATTATTAAACAACGATTAAGTTACTTTAAGTAAAG
>NZ_NUQC01000085.1:0-945 GCF_002585125.1 Bacillus sp. AFS029533
ATTATTATTAGTGTAATTCCAGAAACAATAAAGAATAAGCAAAATAAAAAAAATCCAATATCCACTTTCATTTATCCCCTTAAATTTAACAATAATTGCTGTTAAAAAACTTCTTTTTTGAATTTATTATACCATTCCTTATTCAACTAAACTGCCATTTAGCTTAATAAAAAAATCGGCTACAAAGCCGATCATGTTGTTCAACTAAAGCATGAGTTAGTTGCATAACATAAGAAAATGTTGATGTAGTAAATGAGGTTATTTGTAGTACAAAAAAGGATAGAAATAGCAGATACTACTTCTGATTTCCTATCCTTCTTTTTGTTTTAAAATGTTCGACATTTAAAGTACACACGGATACTTTGTATAATGCTTTATTTTTAAGTTCTTTTTATAGAATGCATTTTCAAAGTCTAATTAAATAGCAGTAGAAGCAGCTACTCCATAAACTGCACTTTGTGTCAAGTTACCAATCAGGAATAAAGATAACGCATCATTTCTTGCAAGTGGGTTACCAGGAATATTAGTGGTCCATGTTACAGTTGCAGGTGCTGGTGCATAAGGGGTAGCATTGGAGAAAAGTACGGGCTGTGGCCCTACATCTGTCGGTCTAATGGAAAAAATAAAGGTTCCGGACATAACGGCTGTATTAGTAAACGTAATTGTAGATATTATATTTGCAACTGCGGGTGCCACTGCATTATTAATCACATTAACACATATTTGAAAAGTGTATGACCCAACTGGTAAGTTATTTATATTTACAGATGCTGTAAATCCGACTATGGTTCCTGTTGCTCCAATAGTAATAGGGATAGTTTGAGAAGTTGCACCAGGTGAACCGACTATACGCTGAAAACCCGTAGCCGTCCCTTCAAATACAAAAATTTTTGTGGAAGTTATCGGAGTTGGACCGGTTGGGCCTGTTGCTCCTGTCGCTCCAGC
>NZ_NUQC01000086.1:0-1785 GCF_002585125.1 Bacillus sp. AFS029533
CTGTTCCAGTTGCTCCTGTTCTCCCTCGTTTACCTCGATCTCCTTCTTTACCTCTTGGTCCTCTTGGTCCAACGCAACAACAGCAACAACAACACTTTTGACATTTATGACAATCATTACATTCACATTTTTGTTCTTTGTTTTCTTTACATTTACATTTGCATTTACATTCACTATCTTTATGCTTGTCTTTCTTCAAATAGGTCTCATCCTTAAATATTATTAGATATACTCCTCAAATAGCACTTATTGCCATATCACCAAAGTTATTTTATGGCATGTATATCTCATGTGTTTGAAGTATTTGCTTAGGTGTAAATTGGTATTTTTTTACAAATGCGTTCTATTAAAATAAAATATTGATATCTTATATTTGAAAAAAGACAGTCAAATTGACATTCCTTTTTAAAAACTTTTTCAACTATCCTGCCATTTACTTTAATAAAAAAAGCCGCATATTAGCAGCTTCTGATCTTCAACTAATGCATGCGTTAGTTGCATAAGATTTTAAATAAATAGGTAAAGAACAAAATCAGAGAACTCAGTGCCTAGATATATTTTTAGTTGAAATAGCTATTATTTACGGATCCACTGGTAGCTTTTTTTTCAAGACTTGTAAGTACAAAATAACCTGCTGCTATTCCAATTATTGCAATTAGTGTAGGTGTTGAACTTCCAAAATACCCTCCCATAATGTATTTCATTAAAGGATATTTCATAGAAATTAATTGTTTTAAGAATAAGTACGGCGTAATAACAAAATATAAAGTAGGAATTCCTAGTACAATAAATCGAACCCAATTGAATTTCCAATCTCCATGTTTGAAGAAGTTCTTAATATTATGAGGAATCGCCAACATTGCTCCAATAATTAAAGGAAACATAGTTTGAAATTTATAATAATCAAATAAATCATAGGTAACACCACTTTGCTTAAGAAGATTATTCTGATGCTTTAAACCAACTGAGATTACTATACCTAATACAATCAAATATAATAAATAACCTACTATCCTTTTAATTTTATCTCCCACCTAAATCCCCCTTGAACTTTACTTATATTGAACTAGCTAAGGTTAATATTAAACAATTATTACCACTATCCCTTTATTCAATTTAAAAATATGTTTGGTAATTATATAGTAGTACATTATTAATTTTTAATTGGAACCTAAAAAGTTGCTTATTTAGCAGCTCGTGATCTCAAACTAACGCATTAGTTAGTTGCATAAGCATATTAACAATAATCACCATTTTCGTCTATTCCAATTGGGAAGTAAGGCATACCATTCATTAATTCAAATAATTCATAAGGGTCTCCATCGTTTGATAGCCAATCAATTGTAAATATCTTTGGGTTAACATACTCGCTTGAACCATTTTTATTGTAATGAGCATTTAATTGATTGCACTTTAACCAATATTTCCTGAATACTGCAATAACACGTCCAGAACAGCATATAGGATCAAATTTTCCCATTATAAAATTCTCAATTTCTTCCTCAGATTTTCCTTCATTGAACAATTTTTCTCGAATTGAATCTAGTTTATCTTCTTCAAATGAAACAGCATTATCTAGTTCTTTTACATATTCATCAAATAAGTTTTTATAAGTTTTATTCATTTTTATCACCTGTATAGTTACAAACTTTATGAAAATTTTAATTTATTACACCAATAAAAACAACAATCCTTTATTCCACTAACCTGCCATTTACTTGTATAAGAAAAAGCTACCGAAGCAGCTTTAATGTTGTTCAACTAATGCATGCGTTCGTATTATAA
>NZ_NUQC01000087.1:0-247 GCF_002585125.1 Bacillus sp. AFS029533
AATGTTAATTTTAATCCACGTTTCATTATTGTTTGTCCTCCTAAGGAAAGTTATTATTTTCTACATCTCTAACTATAAAAAAGAATAATTAACCTAGTTTTAAACGATTGTAAATAATTCGTAAAGTTGGGATAGGAGGATAAATAAATGATAAAAATAAGACTCTCTAATTTTTAGAGAACCTAGCATGTTGTTATAAAACAACCATGCCTATTAATTAACAAATATTCGTAAAAGGAGTAGAGCG
>NZ_NUQC01000088.1:0-335 GCF_002585125.1 Bacillus sp. AFS029533
CCAGTGCTACTACTTACATCAATTGCTAATCCTGATTGGTGTTCACTTGAACCGGGTAATGCACTATACTTTCTTGCATTAACATAGCCATCTTCTTTTACATATCGATTAAAAAGAACTTTCTGAGTCGCATAAGAGCGATATCCTGAAACACCACTTAAATAGATATGATCTTTTTTTGCTCCAGCAAATAATTTCTTTAATGCGATCGCTGCTTCTTTTCTCATTTTTCGTTTTTCAAGCTTTTCTTTAAAAATGAATGAAACATTTGGATAAACTAGATCCTTTGGAACATAATTTTTAGGTAAAAAATATTTTTTGTTTACTAAAACTGT
>NZ_NUQC01000089.1:0-689 GCF_002585125.1 Bacillus sp. AFS029533
TTATTGACGTAGATACATAAAAAGTGAGAATCGCAATTAAAATCCGGAAACCGCAAATAAAAAGTGAAAATCGCAATTAAAATCCGGAAACCGCAAATAAAAAGTGAAAATCGCAATTAAAATTCGGGAATCGCAAATAAAAAGTGAGAATCACAATTAAAATCCGGAAATCGCAAATAAAAACCATCAAACCTCAATTAATTCAACAATTAAAACGCACTTATATGTAAAATCCTCATAGTTTCAACTTAAATCTATAAAAACATACCTAATTACCTAAATTTAAAAGTAAAAAACGTAACAAGAATAGGCAAGTGTGTAATACAATTTTAATATGCAAAGAAAATGCTAATATAATAAAATATTAATATATTAGACAGTCAAAAAAAGCCCCCTAAACAGGGGGCTTTTCGTCTGTTATGAGATTTTTCAATAGTAAAAAAACAATTATTTACATATACACAATTGTTTTGAATTAACTAGAGAGGTGAAGGATTTGAAAAAAGGTTTTACTAGTTTAATTGTTTTAGTACTTATTTTTAGTATGTTTAAAGATGTATTTGCGGAAACTAAAGCTGCAGACAAATGGGTGGTAACTCTAAAACCTACAGAATTGACGATTCAGACTGGAACTGGAGGAACAACTGGCGGCGCAACAACTGGTGAGACAGCTGGAGGAACAACCGGCG
>NZ_NUQC01000008.1:0-105352 GCF_002585125.1 Bacillus sp. AFS029533
TGGAATTTAATTGCGATACCGGAAATTTAATTGCGATACCCAAAATTTAATTGCGATACTCAGAATTTAATTGCGATACCCGGAATTTAATTGCGATACCCAGAATTTAATTGAGATACCCAGAATTTAATTGTATTACCCGAAAGCAGCTTCGAGGAATTTCTCACCTTAAAAGTTAAATCAAAATTGTACACCTTGTCTCGTACTCAACTCTAATTTCTTCCCTTTCGACACCTCATATAATAAAATATTTAAATAGATTGTCCTAAACTAATTGAATAAAGGGGGGCTGTGAAAATGAATGGAATGGGGTTAGTTCTCGAAGGTGGAGGAATGAGGGGGATTTATACTGCCGGTGTTCTTGATTATTTTCTTGAACAAAATATAGAAATTCCTTATGTGATAGGTGTTTCTGCGGGTGCTTGTATGGGTACTTCTTATCTATCAAAACAACATGGTCGTAATAAACGAGTAAATACGGAATTTTTACAGCATCCAGATTATATTTCTTTTAAAAATTTAATTCGTAATAAGCAGCTTTTTGGTATGGACTTATTATTTGATATTATTCCTAATGAGTTAGATCCATTTGATTTTAATTCGTTTTATAATGCTGAGCAAAAATTTGTAGTTGGTACGACTGATTGTGTTACAGGAGAACCTGTCTATTTTGATAAAGATCAAATTGTAGAATCAACAGATATGTTAAATATAATTCGGGCATCAAGTTCTTTACCGTTAATGGCTCCAATCATTAAGTTTAATGATCATTTCTTGATGGATGGTGGCATTGCAGATCCGATTCCAATCGGTAAATCTGAAGCAGATGGCAACCGTAAAAATATAGTTGTTTTGACTAGAAATGCTGGTTATCGTAAAAAACCATCAAAAGGAACTTGGTATTTGCAAAGAAAGTATAAGGATTATCCAGGGCTTGTTCAAGCAGTACTAAATAGGTATGAAGTTTATAATAAGCAACTTGAATATATTGAGGAGCAAGAAAAAGCTGGAAATATATTAGTCATTCGTCCTATACAAAAGTTAAAGGTTAGCCGAATCGAACGGAAAAAAGAACGTTTATTAGAGCTTTATAAAGAAGGATATGAAGATGCTAATCGGCTTCGTGAACAAATTTTAGGTTTTATATCGTATGAAAAAACGACCTGTTAATCAGGTCGTTTTAATATGTTGAAAATTAAACTATTTAGACTGATTGAAAACGCTTGTCTTTCAAAGTACGAAGCATATTATAAAAGCGAAACACTAAGAAATCGAGCGTTTGCATCAGTTTGATCAACCTGTTAAATTCAGGTTGTTTTTTTTTGGGGAGGGAGAAGATAGATTAATCCTTATTATTATTATTATTTTTGTTGTTATTATTGTTCATCATGTTTTTCATCATCATTTCAAACATTACCATATCGACACCTAAACACGGATTCATACAGCCACAGTTACTTTTTCTTCTAGTACAACAGCATCGGCATCTGCAGTGACAATCATGGTTATGGCAATCACAACGATCTCGATGGCAATCATCACAGTCGCAACGTCTTCTTCTGCAATCGTCACAATCACAGTCATTACGTCTACATCTACTTGAGTTCATGTTGACTTGATCTTGGTTGTTCCACATCGTAGAACACCTCCTTGAATAATCTACATAAACAAAATATGCATAGATGTCCCATCAAGGAAAGGCTAGTACCTAAAAAAAAAATAAAAAAGCACATTAATCTTTTTAAAGATCATGTGCCTTGAAATATTTAATATTAATGTGGGAAAAAAACCATTTGGATTAAGAATAAAATACCAAATATATAAATAACTGGTTTAACATTTTTTGCTTTCCCTTTAACGACTTTTAATAATGGATAGGTAATAAACCCAAGAGCAATACCTGTAGCAATACTTGATGTAAGTGGCATTGTGATAATAACTAGAAATGCAGGGAATGCTTCTTCAAAGTTATCCCACTCAATATGACGAACGCTACCCATCATTAAGCAACCTACTACGATTAATGACGGTGATGTAATTGCTGCTACATCAGAAATTGAATTAACAAGTGGGCTAAAGAATGCTGCAAAAACGAATAGTAATGCAACAACAAGTGCCGTTAAACCAGTTCTACCTCCAGCTGCAACACCAGCAGTAGACTCGATATAAGCAGTTGTAGGTGAAGTACCAAACATAGCTCCAATTGTTGTACCAAGTGAATCAGAAAGCATCGCACGACCAGTACGTTTTTCATCTTTCTTATTTAATAAACCAGCTTGTGAAGCTACACCCAAAAATGTACCTGTCGTATCAAAAATTGTAACTAATAAAAATGAAAAGACAACTGAATATAATCCATAATGAACGACATCTGAAAATGCAGTTATTGGATTAGCAACAATAATATGCTCAGGTAATTTAGGTAAAGAGAAAATACTTCCTTTAATGTGTAATTTTCCAGCAAAGCCCGCAATGATTGCTGTTGAAACCATTCCGAAGAATAAAGCTCCGTTTACATTTAAGGCAAATAAGATCACTGTAATGGCGATTCCGACTAAAGTAAGAACTACTCCAGGCGAATGAAGATCACCTAATCCTACAAGATTATCTTTGTTAGCAACGATTATACCTGAAAGACGTAAACCTATAAAAGCGATAAATAATCCAATTCCAACACTAATTGCATGTTTTAATGTATTTGGAATTGCTTCTATTAAATGAGTTCTAAATTTAGTTAAAGATAGAATTACGAATAAAATACCTGTAACGAATACAGCTGAGAAAGCCAATTGATATGAAATACCATGTGCTTTTGAAACAACTGAATAAGCAAAATATGCATTCATTCCCATTCCGGGAGCAATTGCAATTGGATAGTTTCCGAACAATGCCATAAATAATGTTCCGACTAAAGTTGCAATGATTGTTGCAGTAAATGCTTGGTCAAATGGGACGCCAGCAGCAGATAAAATTATAGGATTAACAATTATTATATAAGCCATTGTTAAAAAAGTGGTAAAACCAGCTATTACTTCTGTTTTAACTGAAGTGTTAGCTTCTTTTAATTTAAACATAATAGTTCTCCTTGCTAAAAAATACGAATGATATACTCAACAGTTATTAATATTATTCGTTTTATTGTGAAAGTGCAATAGTTTTTGTGAATTTTACAGCTTTTAACAAATTCAACTATGTTTAGTATTCCTAAAAGTACGATTTGGGTATGCTAAATCTGAATTATTTTAAAGGAGGATGTAGTAAATGAATCAGAAACAGTTTCCGACTAAATTTAATCCGCAACATCAAAATAAGCAACCAGGTATCGAAAAGGAAATGACGCCAATACCTATATCAGATGATCCAAACTACACGCCAAGTGGTAAATTAAAGGAAAAAGTAGCCATTATTACTGGGGGAGATAGTGGGATTGGAAGAGCAGTTGCAATACTTTTTGCAAAAGAAGGGGCATCAGTTTTTATTCCGTATTTCGATGAGGATGTTGATGCAGAAGATACAAAAAAATTTATAAATGATTTTGGTGGAAATTGTGAAATAATGAGATGTGACATTCGAACAGAGGAAGTTTGTAAACAAATCGTTCAAAATGCAATTCAAACCTTTGGGAAAATTAACATTTTAGTGAACAATGCTGCTGTTCAATATCCACAAAAGAATTTAGAAGACATTACTGAAGAGCAATTGAAAAGAACATTTGAAACGAATATTTTTTCAATGTTCTTTTTATCAAAAGCTTGCCTTCCACATATGAAGCAAGGAGACTCTATTATAAATACTGCGTCAATAACTGCTTATAAAGGACATGATCAATTATTGGATTACTCTGCGACGAAAGGAGCGATTGTTACATTTACTCGTTCACTTTCTACAAATCTTGCTCAAAAGGGAATTCGTGTTAATGGTGTAGCTCCTGGGCCAATTTGGACACCATTGATCCCAGCAAGTTTTGACGAACAAGAAGTAGCAAAGTTTGGTAGCACAACTCCTATGAAAAGAGCTGGACAACCAGTAGAGCTCGCACCGGCATATCTTTATTTAGCCAGCAATGAATCTTCCTTTATTACAGGACAAATCATTCATGTTAATGGTGGAGTAATTGTGAACGGATAAACTAATAAAATGGTGCCATATACGAAAATGTAAATGGCACCATTTTATTAATATTTAGGTCGAAACGTATGACAGCAAGTTTCACCACTATGTACAGCAGAAGTAGTTATCTCACCGTCTAAGACTGCATTTTGAATCGTTAAATCAAAGTCATTTGAGTATTCGTATGCTTCGGTTTGAACAAGAATTGAGTCTGCTTGGCAAAAGTTTCCCTGCCCCCAAAAATTACAATTTGCAACACTACATCTAATTTCTGGCATGAACTCACCCTCCTTTAGTTTTTATTTTCTACATACTTTTCAATCTCATTCAGATTAAAATAGTGCATTTATAGAAATTTTAGTGAGAATATTGTAAACTTTTGTTATATAGAAGGAGTTCGTAAGACTTTTATCGAATCAAAACTCTGATTAAGTATAGGAGGAGAACAATATGAATTGGGAAACAACTTATGAGAAATGGATTCAATCACCGACATTAGATCAAGAACTAAAAGAACAATTAATTAATCTTGAGAATAATCACCTTATACTTAAGGAAAGCTTTTATCAAAATTTAGAATTTGGAACTGGTGGAATGCGCGGGGAAATCGGGCCTGGAACGAATCGTATGAACATTTATACTATCCGTAAAGCATCTGCTGGTTTTGCAAAATATATTGAAAGCTTTGGAGAAGAAGCAAAAAACCGTGGAGTTGCAATTGCTTTCGATTCTCGTCATAAAAGTCCTGAGTTTGCAATGGAAGCAGCAAAAACACTTGCGACCCATGGTATTAAGGCGTATGTCTTCAATGAATTACGTCCTACACCAGAATTATCATTTGCAGTACGTGAGTTAAACTGCTTCGGTGGAATTGTCATTACGGCTAGTCATAATCCACCTGAATATAACGGATTTAAAGTTTATGGTGATGACGGTGGACAATTACCTCCAGCTGCTGCTGATCAAGTAATTGAATATGTTAATTCATTTGAAAATGAGTTAGAAATTGAAGTATCTTCTGAAAAAGAATTAGTTGATAAAGGCTTAATACATAGATTAGATGCAGAAATGGACAAATTATATGTAGAGCAACTAAAGACTGTTGTTGTTAATAACGAATTAGTTCAAGAACATGGTAAGGATTTAAAAATTGTCTTTACTCCATTACATGGCACAGCATTACTACCTGCAACAATGTCATTAAAAGCAGTTGGCTTTGAAAATGTAACAATTGTTGAAGAACAAGCAAAAGCAGATCCAAATTTTACAACTGTAAAATCACCAAACCCTGAAGAACACGCAGCATTTGAATATGCAATTCGTTACGGTAAAGAGATTGATGCAGATGTATTAATTGCAACTGACCCTGATGCTGACCGTTTAGGAATCGCTACGAAAAATGAAAAAGGCGAATATGTAGTCCTAACTGGAAATCAAACAGGAGCATTAATGCTTCATTATTTATTAAGCCAACAAGATGTACCTTCAAATGCTCTATTACTTAAAACAATCGTTACATCTGAATTTGGTCAAGTAATCGCATCAAAATTTGGTGTTAAAACAATCGATACACTTACTGGATTTAAGTTTATTGGTGAAAAAATTAAAGAATATGAGCAAACGAACGAATACTCATTCTTATTCGGTTATGAAGAAAGCTATGGCTACTTAATTAAACCATTTGTTCGTGATAAAGACGCAATCCAAGCAACAGTACTTGCTGCAGAAATTGCTACTTATTACAAAACAAAAGGTATGACTTTATATGAAGGCCTAAATAGCCTATATGAGCAATATGGCTATTACCTAGAAGGACTAAAATCATTAACATTAAAAGGGATTGAAGGTACAGAAAAAATCCAATCGATTTTAACAAATTACCGTCAAAATCCTCCGGTTGATATAAATGGTCTAAAAGTTGTTACAGTTGAAGACTATAAACTTCAAGAGAAAACGACTTTAGATTCAGGACAAAAAGAGCAAATACTTCTACCTAAATCAAACGTATTAAAGTATCAACTTGAAGACGGTTCATGGGTATGCTTACGCCCATCTGGAACTGAACCAAAAATCAAGTTCTATTTTGGAATTGTTGGACAATCTCGTCAAGATAGCATCCAAAAATTGGATAGTTTACAACAAGCATTTATGGAAAAAATTGAAGTATTAGTCTAAAAAAAGAGCGACTATTTAGTCGCTCTTTTCATTTATTTTTAGTTAAAGCTCTAATGATGAGATAAAAGATTGTTCCTCTGCGCTTTCTTCTCTAGTGGCATGCTCAATATGCTGGAACATACCTTTTAGTTTTTCATCAATGATCGCTAAATCCCTCTCGTATTTAAAGGCATGTAGAAAATGTTCGATACGCTTTGAAAAAAGTTCGTCTTTCGTATTTACCATTAACACGAGAAGCTTATCCCATTGACAACAATAAGTGTAATACAATGCTAAATCATAATCGGATTGTACTTGCATTGTGAACCTCCTTTTTAGAGGGTACACATAGTTTATGGCGAAAAAAATTAATTAGCCATGAGAGAATTTAACAAAAGGTTACGGTAGAGGTTAGGTAAAAAAAGGATGGTTAAGTGCAAGAATGAAAGGGGAAACAGGAAGTAAACAGGAAGTAAAGTGTTATGATTTTTCGTATTTTAGCAATACTTTATTGGTTTTGATCAATTTAAGTTAAATGGAACTCAAAATAGATGAAATTTGCCCAAAATATATTGATTACTGTTATTTTTTGTATTTAGGTTGGAGTTTTAATTGCTATTCCTGGAGTTTATTGCGATTCGAAGAAATTAATTGCGATTTCACGGAATTTAATTGCGATTCGCGGAAATTAATTGCGGTACCCGGAATATAAAAGCTCCTATTGATTTAATCTGAATTCTCCCCTACAGATAAAATCTTTTCCAACACTTAAGTATACTTTTATTTGAAACAGGGATAATAAGATTAAAATAATAAGCAATCTGGAGAAACTATGTACTCCAAACTAATTAGATTTTCTTAATCAAAAAAAAATTCAAAAATGAAGTTATATCAATCACATTGCACAAATAAAATGAACTACCGTATGAATTTTTTTCATACGTTTTTTGTGTTTATGTTTTTTTGAAAAATTTCGAATTAGATAAATGAATATAGTTTGGATATGACTATTTTTACATTAATTCAATTTTTAGTTCATAGAATAATATAAGAAGAGACAGGAGGAGAGTGTGATGAAGGCGAGTGATTATAGAGCGTTGGAATATGCTATTGACGAAATTACAGAGATTGCGAGAGGATTTGGGCTAGACTTTTACCCAATGCGCTATGAAATCTGTCCTGCAGATATCATTTATACATTTGGCGCTTACGGTATGCCTACAAGATTCTCCCACTGGAGCTTTGGAAAACAGTTTTATAAAATGAAGCTTCATTACGATTTGGGACTAAGCAAAATTTATGAATTGGTAATCAACTCTGATCCATGTTATGCGTTTTTATTAGATACAAACTCTCTCGTTCAAAATAAATTAATCGTTGCACACGTTTTAGCACACTGTGACTTCTTTAAAAATAATATTCGTTTCTCAAATACGAAGAGAGATATGGTTGAAAGTATGGCAGCTACTGCTGAACGAATTAAACACTATGAACATATATACGGAAAACAAGAAGTAGAAAATTTCCTAGATGCAGTACTCTCAATTCAAGAGCATATTGATCCTTCATTGATGCGACCAAAACTAGCTTATGATTTAGAAAGTGATTTCCCAATGAAAGAGAAAAAAAGAGTTACACCATATGACGATTTATGGAATATGGATCAAAGTAAAGAAAAGAAAAATGATTCAAACTTGATCCCGATTAAACGTAAACAATTCCCACCACAACCCGAAAAAGATATCTTATTATTTATCGAAGAATATTCTAGAGAACTAGAAGAATGGCAACGTGACATCCTTACTATGTTACGAGAAGAAATGCTTTATTTCTGGCCACAGCTTGAAACGAAAATTATGAATGAAGGCTGGGCAAGTTATTGGCACATCCGCATCATGCGTGAACTAAACCTTGATTCAAACGAAGCAATCGAATACGCAAAACTAAATGCTGGAGTAGTTCAACCGTCAAAAACAAGTATTAATCCATACTACTTAGGACTAAGAATGTTTGAAGATATTGAAGAGCGATATAATAATCCAAGCAAAGAAATGAGAGAGTTAGGTGTAAAACCTGGCAGCGGAAGAGAAAAAATGTTTGAAGTACGAGAATTAGAGTCCGATAGTTCATTTATACGAAACTATTTAACTAAAGATCTTGTCATGCGTGAAGATATGTATCTATTCCAAAGACAAGGTAAGGAGTATAAAGTTACTGATAAGGCATGGGAAAATGTACGAGATCAACTTGTAGTTAGTCGGGTAAATGGAGGATTCCCATATATCGTTGTTCAAGAGGGCGATTACTTAAAAAATGGGGAGCTTTATTTGAAGCATTCCTATGAACATATGGAACTTGATGTGAAGTATGTTGAGAAGGTAATGCCTTATATTCATCAGTTGTGGGGTAGAGGGGTTCATTTGGAGACGAATATTGAGAATAAGTCTGTGTTGTTTAGTTATGATGGGAAAAATATTCATCGGAAGTATATTTAAGACCACCTTTTATGGGTGGTTTTTCTTTTTAAGAGTTAAGGAAAATAATATATTAATTGATTGAGTATTTTTTTTATTCAGACTGAAATAAGTCTTCTTCCTTAAAGTATAATAAAATAAAATCTAAAAATAGGAGTGAAATGCATGGGTTTCGGATTTCGAAAGAGTATCAAAATCGCTCCAGGAGTTCGTTTAAATGTTGGAAGTAAAAGCATTGGGATGAGCGCTGGAGTAAAGGGATTTCGTTATAGTGTGAACAGTCGTACGGGAAGACGGGTTACTGCAAGCATTCCAGGAACAGGGTTATCCTATACTTCCTCATCAAAGGGAAGTAGCCGATCAAGTGCATATCAAAAGCGAAACGAGATTCTTAGAAGACAAAAGGAGCTTGAAAAAGTACAGGAAATTGAGCGAGCAAAGTGGGAAGTAGAAGCATATCAAAATACCATTGATCGTATCCACTCTATTCATATTGAAGCAGACGATGTGATAGATTGGCATGGTATTGCAGACCAAATGGTTCCAGTTGGAATCGGTCAAAATGAAAAAAAGGCAATGGAAAACCGACAAATGTTTAAAGCATCATTCTTTGAAAAACTGTTTAAAAAAGTTGAGAGGAAAGAAGCGGAACTTGATCGATTAATCGAGATTGCTAGACAAGAGGATGAAAAGAGCCGTCAACGAATAATATCCATGAAGCAAACCGCAAAATACATCCTAGCTGGTGATGAAGATGTGTACATACAAGTTTTTGAAGAAATGCAACCATTTGATGATTTGTTAGAATTCGGTAGTCAATTTGAAATAGTAATTGTAAGTCCAACAGTAATCGAAGTCGAATTTGAGGTAAATGGTAAAGAGGTTGTTCCAAAAGAAGAAAAAATGCTGACAAAAACTGGGAAACTAAGTATTAAACCATTAACAAAAACAAAGTACTATGATATTTTACAAGACTATGTATGTAGCACCGCCATACGTGTAGCAAGAGATAGTTTGGCACTGTTACCGATACAAGAAGTATATGTCCATGCTTATGATACGGTATCTAATTCAGTTACAGGGCATACTGAACGTATCTGTATTCTTTCGGTATGCTTTGATCAAGTAACTCTC
This sequence comes from Bacillus sp. AFS029533, assembly GCF_002585125.1. Taxonomy (NCBI): domain Bacteria; kingdom Bacillati; phylum Bacillota; class Bacilli; order Caryophanales; family Bacillaceae; genus Bacillus; species Bacillus sp. AFS029533. The sequence continues at coordinate 9,873 of NZ_NUQC01000008.1, forward strand.
GATTCATTAAATATGGATGCGATTGATTGTTCAGATAGCATGAACAATTTTGCTCACAAAATGGATTTTAAGAAAACAAAAGGATTTGTGGCAGTAGAACCTTTAATAATAAAGTAGTTCTTGTAATAGTGTTAGAAATGAAAATATGTTAATACATTATTCTTTGAATTGGAAGAAATAAACCCCCACCCGTTAAAGGTGGGATTTTATTTTGTTGTTATGAAAAAATTTAATATTTAAAATATTATGTAATTTGTTATAATTTATCTATTGTAGGAATAAATTCCAGATTTGTTAATTTAAACTAGTTAAATTTTGCTGAAGGCAATTTTAGCTAAGTGATAATTAAAATAAAAATTTTGTGTAAAGTAGGGAAAGTAATGTTAGGTCAGATGATTGAAAAATGTAGTAGAAATATACATAATACAGTACGCCAATTTGATTTCAAATTGATATCAGAAGTAATAAAAAACCTTTTATTCAAGATGTACATATATACAAGCATTTTAATATATTTGTTGTTTGTTAATTTATTAAACTTTAGAAAATGGAATTCGTTTGAATCTCTTGGAATAATAATAGGGTACGTGGTTGTTATACATTTATTTTTGAAATATTTATTTAAGAATGAGAATTTAAATTTCCATTTAAACAACATATTCTTTCACTTAAAATGGTTAATTAAATGGGCTACTTCCCATTTGATAATGGTTTCGGTATATATTTCTTTTACACTTTTTCATATTAGTTCTGCGTCCATCTTTATTATTGCAACTTTTCTAATTTTAATGATTGTACATTTTATAATAAAATATTTACAGGATATGAAGGTAGTAGATAATGATAATCCTTTTTTTGTATTATGGATTGGATTAATTAGTACATTTATAGGGTTTACGCTGTCAACATATACACAGGAGGCTTTTAATGAAAAAGATCAAAATAATAATTTAATAGGCGCATTAGATTTAGCAATAGTCCAAGCAGACAATATTAATGATACTTACAATGATCAAATTAGAAATATTCTACTAAAACTAAAAGAAAAAGATAAAATAACTTTAGAAGATATTACTATAGATTCACTTCCTTCAAATGACGCTTTAGAAGAAATAATTAAAAATGGAGAGCTATACAATAACTTATCTCCAATAGCAATTAATGATATGGGCTTTTTAGATATGGATTTACAAGTGAAGAAATTAAATAATGCATTTGGAGATTCAGATAGTGAGCAACAAAAAGGATTTACAGAGGCGTTCGAACAAGTTAAGAATAAACAAAGTGAAAACGACTTCAAAGATTTCATAAAATTTTATATAGATATATTGTATTACGTTCAGATAAATCAAAAAGAATTAATTTACATAATGGAAAATGAGAAAGCATTTTTATCGAAAACTATAAATCAGCAAGAATATTTGGAGCGTGTAGACGAAGGGAGAGAAGAATTCCAACAATATTCAGAACGCTTAGAAAAAACTACTCTTACAAGTTATTTAGAAAGTATACAAAAGCATGAATATGGAGTTACATACTCGGATCCTGTTTTTGTACATTTCGGTGAAGGAAAAATGTCTACTAAGTTTGATCAACTAATGTTTAAAGTACAATTCTTTTTTAGAAAGTGGGGAAATTAAAATCTTTAGAAGACGGAAGGCTGGGCAAGTTATTGGCATATCCGCATCATGCGTGAACTAAACCTTGATTCAAACGAAGCAATCGAATACGCAAAACTAAATGCTGGAGTAGTTCAACCATCAAAAACAAGTATTAATCCATACTACTTAGGACTAAGAATGTTTGAAGATATTGAAGAGCGATATAATAATCCAAGCAAAGAAATGAGAGAGTTAGGCGTTAAACCTGGCAGCGGAAGAGAAAAAATGTTTGAAGTAAGAGAATTAGAGTCTGATAGTTCATTTATACGAAACTACTTAACGAAAGATCTTGTCATGCGTGAAGATATGTACCTATTCCAACGACAAGGCAAGGAGTATAAAGTTACTGATAAGGCATGGGAAAATGTACGAGATCAACTTGTAGTTAGTCGAGTAAATGGAGGATTCCCTTATATTGTTGTTCAAGAGGGCGATTATTTAAAAAATGGGGAGCTTTATCTGAAGCATTCCTATGAACATATGGAACTTGACGTGAAGTATGTGGAGAAGGTAATGCCTTATATTCATCAATTGTGGGGTAGAGGGGTTCATTTGGAGACAAATATTGAGAATAAGTCTGTTTTGTTTAGTTATGATGGGAAGAATATTCATCGGAAGTATATTTGAGCCACCTTTTATAGGTGGTTTTTTTTATGTTTAGAAGTATAGAATTCTTTTTCGGTAAGATGCCAGCTTGAATACTGATTATATTTTTTTGTTAGGTATTTAAAATTTTAAACTCTCGGTATTTGAGCTACGGCAGTGAAATAGTCGACCAACGCTAGTTTTTGTATATATTCTGGAATTTTAAGTGAATTTATCTTGCAAAAGAACAGGATAGCAATAAAAATTAAGATATAATTAAAAAATTAAGGAGCGAATCAATGAAAAAATACTTCCAACTTTTGATAGTTTTACTTTTGCTTTTTTCTCTTTTTCCAGCCAAAAAATTCGCTGAAACGACAACCGGAACCGAAATTTATGGTGTCATTAGCGAGAACAGAACATTAACAAAAGAGGGATCCCCTTATATTCAAACAGGTATAATTGATATCTATCCGGGAGTCACGCTTACCATAGAACCTGGTGTACAGTTGATTGGAAAAAATGGGTTATGGATCTCTGTTAAAGGTAAATTACAGGCTGTTGGTACGGAACAAGACCGCATTTTATTACAAGATGTTTATGTAAAGGGTACTGATTTTAATAACAGCACGATTCAAATTGAGTATGCCGACCATTTTCATCAAACTACATACAATGGTGGTTTCCTCGTAACCACAATGAAAAAAAATGTTACGCTACGACATAACCAATATCGAAACGGTTCCATTTTTCTTTCGTCCTCTAATTTGGACTCTGTGATCGAGCATAATTTTTTTAGTCAAAAAGCAACGCTAGATGTTAATAATGGAAGTGGTAAAGTGATGATAAAAAATAACACCTTTATCAATCCAATTGATCATTATGCTCCAGATATTAACTTGAATAGTAGAGAACCTGACGGTGGAAATCCAAATATTTTTATTAACGAAAACAATTTCTTCGGTTACCCTCGAATAAAGGTGAAAATCTCTGGATATAATGGGATAATCTTTGATGGGAAAAATAATTATTGGGGTGTGACAGATTCCAGTCAGATTAACCAAGGAATTGTCGATTATCGAGATAAGTTAGACATCTCTTCGAATACATATAAACCATTTGAAAATAGCTACCCAAAAGGAGAATTGGGCGTATTCGTCACAAGCGTGAGCGATCATGACCAATCTATTAATGGCATGACTGATGCGGACAGCCTTGTGGAAATTTACCATAATGATGTGAAGATCGGTGAGGGAAATTCACTGCCGGATGGAAGTTTTCAGGTTCCAATCGAACTCCAACGAGGCGGAACCGTCTTATCGATAATAGTAAGAGATAGTTTCAACAGAACAGGTCCAATGACGAAAGTGACAGTGATGGATAATACGCCACCAGAAGTCCCTAGCGTAAATGAAGTGACTGATACTGAACTAGCAATCACAGGTACAGCCGAGCCATTATCCACCGTAGTGGCGATGGTTGGTAGCGAATTAGTCGGTAAGGATGTAACAGATGAAAATGGTTATTTTTCGATTGCAATTAAAACATTAATGGCTGATTCACAGGTACGTGTAATTGCTATAGACGAGTCCGGAAATAGGAGTGAAGCTAAGACTGTTACGGTGATCCACCGAGCACTCCCAGTCGCACCACAGCTTATAACTACTGAAATGACTGATCAATCGACTAGTATTAGTGGATATGCAGACAAAAACTTGATAATTAAAGTGTTTGCTGGTGAAACACTCATTGGTTCGTCCTATGCTTTAGATGGTATGTTTTCAATACATTTCCAACCACAAGTAGCCGGCACGATAATGAAAGTTTTTGCAGAAGATCAAGATCAAAATAGGAGTGACATCATTCAATTAACAGTGAAGGATGTGACAGCACCTTCGTTAAAACTTTCCTTTGATTTTCCACTAACTGACGCATCAAAGGAAGTCATCGGCAACTCGGAAGCAGGGGCAAAGATCACGATCAGAAATGGGGAAGAAATTGTCTCTGATGGCTATGCAAAGAATGATGGTAGTTTTGCAATACCAATAGCAATGCAAAAAGCAGGTACAGTTCTATACGTGACTGCAAGTGACGCTGCAAATAATGTAAGTCCAAGTGTAACTACCACGGTGATTGATAAAACTTCACCGCCAGAACCAATCGTTAATCCTGTTACCAATAAAGATGGAAAAATCTCAGGAAAAACGGAAGTAGGAGCAACTGTTAAAGCTGTTATAGGTAATAAAACTTACAACGCCATTGCTGATGTAAATGGTATTTTTAACATTATGATCCCGATTCAAAATAGTGGAACAGCGATTTCTGTTACTTCAACCGATCTTGCACAGAACCAAAGTCAGTCCAAAAATGTGGTGGTTACAAGAATTTCTCCAAATATTCCAGTGGTTAATACGATAACAAATAAATCTACCACAGTAACAGGGGTAAGCGAAAAAGGAGCCACGGTTACCGTGAAAGTGGGGACATTATCCTATAGCGGCATTGCTGATTCTTATGGGAAGTTCACAGTCAAGATATCTACTCAAAACAGTGGTGTAAAATTGAGCATTACTGCAAAAGATGCAGCAGGTAATATAAGCTTACCAAAGGAAATGCAGATTACTAGAGTTGCTCCAAATATTCCAGTGGTTAGTACGGTAACAAACAAATCTACTACAGTAACAGGGGTAAGTGAAAAAGGAGCCACGGTTACCGTGAAAGTGGGGACATTATCATATAGTAGCATTTCTGACTCTTACGGGAAGTTCACAGTCCAGATATCTACTCAAAACAGTGGTGTAAAATTGAGCATTACTGCAAAAGATGCAGCAGGTAATATAAGCTTACCAAAAGAAATGCAGGTTACTAGAGTTGCTCCGAATGTCCCGGTGGTTAACACACTCAACAATAAAGCGGCAACTGTTACTGGAAAAACCGAAAAATATGCGGTAGTAACAGTTAAGATTGGTACAAATTCATACACTTCTAAGGCTGATAGTGTAGGGAATTTCAAAGTGTCGATACCGATTCAAAACAGTGGGGTATCATTTAATGTAACTGCAACTGTAGCTGGAAAAGTTAGTAATGCTAACATCTTAAAAGTTACTCGTGTCGCACCGAATATACCGGTGGTGAGTTCAGTTAGGTATTATTCAACAACAGTTACTGGGAAGACGGAAAAGTATGCAATTGCTTCAGTAAAAATCAGTACAAAAGTTTATACTTCGAAAGCAAATAGCTATGGGGAATTTAAGGTGAATATACCAAAGCAAAAGGCCGGTACATATTTATATGTAACCGTAAAGGATGCAAAAGGATTAATTAGTGCAACAAGAACTGTAAAGGTCTATTAAAATCTGCATGAAATATGAAAAGCAGTGGAAACTCAATTCCACTGCTTTTTTGTTCAACCCTAAATATAAAACATCTACTGACAAATTAAGGAAAATCATTTTTTCTGGATTTCAGATTGGTTAAAATCTTTGTTTGCTGGACTAATACTAATAAATTTTTTTGTTGGAAAAAAGAAGATCTTTGAGAGAAACAAGGCTGGGCGAGTTATTGGCACATCCGTATTATGCGCGAACTGAACCTCGACTCAAACGAAGCAATCGAATACGCAAAACTAAACGCAGGTGTTGTACAGCCATCGAAAACAAGCATTAATCCATATTACTTAGGATTACGTATGTTTGAAGACATTGAAGAACGATACAATCATCCAACAAAAGAAATGCGTGAGTTAGGTGTTAAACCTGGCAGCGGAAGAGAAAAAATGTTTGAAGTGCGAGAGTTAGAGTCTGATAGCTCATTCATACGAAACTACTTAACTAAAGAACTAGTAATGCGAGAAGATATGTATTTATTCCAGCGCCAAGGTAAGGAGTATAAGGTTACCGATAAAGCTTGGGAGAATGTAAGAGATCAACTTGTTGTTAGTAGGGTAAATGGCGGATTTCCTTATATTGTTGTTCAAGAGGGCGATTATTTAAAAAATGGTGAGCTTTATTTGAAGCATTCCTATGAAAATATGGAACTTGATGTGAAGTATGTTGAGAAGGTTATGCCGTATATTCATCAGTTGTGGGGTAGAGGGGTTCATTTGGAGACGAATATTGAGAATAAGTCTGTGTTGTTTAGTTATGATGGAAAGAATATTCATCGGAAGTATATTTAGAGCCACCTTTTTTAGGTGGTTTTCTTAATGGATTAGAAAGTATAAAATTCTTTTTTGGTAAGTTAACCTTATTCAACTAAATGGCAGTTTAGTGGAATAAGAATAATTTGAAATTCTATGGAAAAAGGTAAAATTAACCCAAATTACAACTTAAGATTGTATAGTATAATTTAAAGAAAATAATTGGAATTTTTTAGGGGAGTATTGTCTAGATGAATAAAAAATTGAAATGGATCGGCATTATTATTACTATCTTTTTGGCTTATTACATTTTTATTTTTTCTCCAAAGCCACCAGAAGCTAGCATAAAAGTAGAGAAGCAAACTTATGTATTAAAAGCAAAAGATTTTGACTATCCATCCTATGGGAAAAACAGTGTTAAAACTTTGAAGTATCACAACGTAAGAGAACTATATGATTTGCTGGATGACCAACCTGAGGTTACGGTTAAAGTGGGTCAGCATATTATCTATAAAAATGATGCACCTCATACTTATACGCAAGTTTTTTATGACAGTGTCGATCAAAACAAATCGTTGAACCGCATAGAAACTGACATAGAAACTAATAAAGTTTTTCAGATGATAACAACACCTGGTCATTATATTTTGACATACAGTACGGACTTTGGCGGGGAAGGGACATTAGCCAACTATTTTGTAAAAGTTCATATAGTTAAATGATAAATAATTTTTTATTCAAATTCCTTATTGAACTAACTAATGCGTTAGTTCAACATCACGATTAGAGTAAGTGAGAAAAATGAGGTTTATATCATGTATCAATTTACAAACGAAAAAAGAAAAGAAAAAATTTATAAGTTATATTTAATACTATTTATTGTTTCAGCATTAATAAATGAAATTCTAATTTTTGCAGACGGAAATATGATCAGAGGAATAGCAAGTCTTTTATTCTATTTCATTGTCATGTTTTTCGGTTTACAAAGGAAAGCATGGTCTGTAATAATTATAAAATTTATGGTTTGGATACACATTATTATTCTGTTATTAATGATTCTATCGATAACAATTAAGTGACAAAGTTATGCAACTAACGCAGTGCTTTACTTCTATAAAGAAGTAGAGCTTTTTTATTGAATAAAGTGGCAGATTAGTTACATAAGACAGTATGGTATTTTTTATGTAAAATAATGAGAGCGAAACTATATAGAACGGAGAAGATAACTTGAACGTGGATTATTTGAATTACAATGAAAAACAAATTAAAGCAATTGACCTTATGCATCTTTATAAAAATGCAGGTTGGTGGGCAGAAAGAAATGAGGAAGATATTGAACAGATGTTAGAATCAGTAATTTCAATAGGTGCTTGGAAAGATGGTAAACTTATAGGGTTTGCCAGAGCCATTTCTGACGGTCAATTTAGAGCATACATAGAAGATGTTGTTATTCATACATCATTTCAAAATTCAGGCATTGGGAGGATTCTAGTTTCCAAATTATTAGATGAGCTTTCTAATATTGATGTAATTAGCTTATTTTGCGAAGAATATTTAATCCCATTTTACGCAAAAAATCATTTTAAATTCAGTAAATCACAATTTGTAATGCATAGAAAATGAAATTACCTTATGCAACTAACTAATGCTTTAGTTGTACAATGTGTTCGGCTGTAAAGTCGGTCTTTCTTATTCAACAAAATAGCAGGTTAGTTGTATAAGAACGATTAAACTTTCGTAAAAAAAAGCGAAATTCCCCCAAATTACAGTTGTGGATATATCTAGTATAATTATCATTAATGTTATATTAAAAAATTTAATAAAAAAGTTGCTAAAGGGAGAATTTTCTAGATGGACTCAACTATATTTTTTCGTTTATTGACTTATGCCATTAGAGATTTTTTTAAAGTTAGTATATTAGTAGTTATATTTTTTTTCTTTTTACTGAAAATCATTGAGAACCCCATAGTAAAAATGATTTTTAAAGTTATACTTGCTGTTATTTTACTTTATTTTTTGCTTTTTTATATAAATGACTATTTTTGAACAAACGCAGTGTGAGGATAAACAATAAAAAGGGGTCAAGCGAATGGAAAATTTAGCAAATGAAACAATTAAACAAGCACAGAAATTTGGGATGTTAGACTTGCAATTTACAATACTTAAATTAGTAAGTGCAGGTTTTATCATTACACTGTTTGCAATTGTAATAATGTCTATTTATTTTTTTCTTAAAACAAAACACAAGAAACAAGTTATGGAATATGAACACGAATTAAAGGAAAACACTTCAAACATCCTGAAATAGCTTGAATAATTAATATGTAACTAGCATAGCATTCCTCATATTTCTTATTCAACTAACGCAGTGCGTTAGTTCAACAAAAAAGGTCTTTTTAAAGTAAAAATAGAATTAAACATGCATTACTTCGATAACCAAGAAGTAATGCTTTTTTATTTTAAAATTGTGAGAAAAAATTGTTTTTAATACGTTTTATAATATGTAAAATCTTTTACCAAAAAATAAGGGAATGATTAAATGAAGTCTAATGATAAAAATTTTATTCAGCGATTACAGCGACAAAAAGAAGACGCATTAGAATTTATAGTTGATCAATACTTGCCATTAATAAAAGGAGTGGCTTATCAAGTTCTCGCCCCTCTTAAAAATGATGGAATTATAGAAGAATGTATAAATGATATTTTTCTTTCAATATGGAACCATTCGAAAAAGTTCGATGGAAATTCATGTGATTTCAAGAAATGGATTTGTGCGATTGCAAAGTTTAAGTCGATTGATTATTACAGGAGAATGAGTAAAGAAAAAGAGTTCCCTTCAAATTATATGGATTTGAATGCTGAAGAATCAGTTGAAGATGAATTAATTAAATTGGAAGATAAATCTGAGCTAATTAAATTAATCAATCAATTAGATCCACTTGATCGAGATATTTTTATTATGAAGTTCTTACTAGGATTAAAAACGGAGCAGATCTCTACAAAACTCGGTTTGACTAAAGCTTCCATTGATAATCGGATTTATAGAGGAAAAAAGAAACTTTCTAAAAAAGCTACAAATCTTAATCTAGGAGGTAGTATTGTATGAAAGATATTTATGCATTATTAAATGAGATTGACATAGATGTAAATGAATATGAGGAAATGGAAGTAAGTGAATTTGAAAAAGCTAAATTAAAAAGAGCTTTAAAACAAACAATTAATAAGAAAAAATCAATGAAGAGTTGGAAAAAACTAGTTGCAGCTTGTTGTGTAATCATTGTATTGGGTTTCAGTTCAATGACTATTCCACCCGTCAAAGCATCAATTGAAACGGCATTAAATTTGTTACTTAAAGACAAGGTTGAGAAAATGGATAATCTCCCATCTAAGACTAAATTTATGGCAGTTGAAAAGTATATGAATGGTGATACTCTAACTACTTATATTTCTGGAAAAAAGGAAAGAGATGAGTGGCAAAATGGGAACTATTCAATTTCAGATGGAAAAATCATTGCTTCATACGATAAGGAATCAAATATTTTCCTAATCGAAAAAAACGATGGTGAAGGATACTTAGAGGCAAAAAAAATGTTCTTAGAATTAGATTCTTCACAAATAAAAGATCTCGGAACAGACACCTTTTTTAATCGTACAGTTAATAAATATTTAGTTCAACCATCAGATACAGAAAAAATAGAATTATGGTTTGATAAAAAAACAGATTTTTTGGTAAGAGAAATTGAAATCAATCCTGATCATACTCGAATTGAAAGTTCTAAAATAACTAAACTAGATTTTAATGCCGATATTTCTCAAAGTATTTTTGATATCAAAGCACCTAAAGGAGCACATGTTATTGATGCTAGAAATCCTAGAGAAATGACGAAAGACCAGAAAAGAGAATATGAAATATATATGGAAAAATCAGAGCGTAATCCGAAATTTGAGGATTAATAAGTTTCGGTTTTTCAATCAATTCGTTATTCAACTACTATGGGAGAACGATTTAATTTGCCATTCACTGTTGTGAATCTCTGATTCATGGATGGCTAACGCATGCTTTAGTTCAATAACTACTGGGAGCCGATATTCGGCTTCTATTTTATTTTGTTTAGAGGTTCAAAGAATAGGATAACTGTAAAATGGATAATTATGGTAAAATTAAAATAAACTGAGTCGTTGACCGTTTGTTATAATTAAAATATCTGAATTCAACTATGAATTATTAACAAAGGAGTTAGAGCTTTTGAAAAAAATTCTAATTTTATTATTATGTGTTACCAATCTTTTATTAGTGTCTGCTTGTCAAAATGAATACAAAGGTAAATATGTTAGATGGGGTGACACAATAAAAAGTGTCAACGTAAAGAAGCTTAAAGAAAATAATATTCCTTATAAAGTTAAAAATAATAAAGTCTACATTCCAGAGGATGCAGCAAGTGATGCTGTGCTGTGTTGCTCATAAGGTATCCCGCATTACTTAACATTAAAAACAGAGTCTCCTCATAGAAGATTCTGTTTTTTTCTTATTCAACTAACGCATGCATTAGTTGCTTAATATTTATAGCGATAATTGAATATAATTTAGCAGTAAAACTCGGTCGATTCTAACCGAGTTTTTTTATAGTAATTCACCGTCCTTTCGTGCCAAATGTTATAATTAGTAAAATTTAATAAAAGTAAGGAGTACATATTCATGAGTAAGAAATGGGTAGCAATTTTATTTTTAATTTTTTTCTTTCCAGTCGGATTATATCTAATGTGGAGGCACAAACACTTTTCAGTGATTGCTAGATTTATTGTGTCAGGTTTTTTTGGGATTTTTATACTCCTTTCTATTTTTTCAGATGACCCATCTACCGATCAAGTGAAAGATAAAGCTCCAAAGGAAAAGGCTGCTTCGGTTGTAGCAAAGGAAAAAGAAACGGAAAAGAAAGAAAACAAGTCAGTTAAAAAGGAAACATCAAAATCAGAACCAGTTAAAAATTCAAAGACTCAAGAAACGCCTGTTTCACCGCAAATAGGACTAGGAGATACAGTTTCATTATTTAAGACCCATCATGGTAAAAATAAAGGTGATAATGAAATGGGAAGCTTTGAAAATGATTACATACTTCCTATGTTTCTAGACGACAAAGCGTGGAATATTACACTTCAATTTGAAAGCACATCGTCAAAACGAAGAGATTTTAAAGAAGCCGTTACAATATCAAAAGGTTTTATTCCTTCAGATGCAATAAAGGTAAAAGAGTACACTTTAGATGATATGAGAACAGTTATAGAATATAAAAGTAATAAATTAAAAACTGTCTTCCCAACTTTCCCTTCATCGCCTGAAGAAGTAGGAAAATTAATTACGATCATCAAATATGATTCTGGAAATAAAAATAGTGTATTTTCAGTTGTAATAGGTGTTGGGACAAATCCATAAAAGTAAAAAAAAAGACTAGTCAAGGCTAGTCTTTTTCTATTTCTTTATTCAACTAAATCATGCGTTAGTTGAAATTCAAAAGCAGCCAATGGCTGCTTATTTATTTTAGTATAAGTTTGTGAAGTATGGTTATTACAAATGAATCCGAATGGTAATAAAAGGAAAAAAGTAAAACGTTAACGAATATCATTAGTAAAATAATTTTTGTGAGGTCAAGTAAGTATGTATCTAATTTTATTAATGGTTTTATTTACAATAATTGGATATTTCCTATTTTGGTTACCACCAGCTATTGGAGGAGCCATTGCATTTGGAATATTTTTTGGCATTTTGAGTAGAGGCGTATATTTTTTATTCAATATAAACAAGAGAATTACTAAAGCATATCCAACCCACAAAGAATTAGAGCTTGAAGATGTTAAGAAAGAATTAAAAGAAATAAAGAAATTTTAGATTCATCTTATAGAACTAAAGCATGCAATAGTTGAAGATCACAAGCTGCTAATATGCGGCTTTTTGTGCGACGGGCAGTCGCATAGGGTGCTGACTTAGTCAGCGCCCTTCATTTGCTTATCTAGACAGAGACGACACCTCGGTGTGACGACTGAATGAAGGATAAATTAATGACTTCCAGATGGTGAAAATCCATCCTCGAGGAGACTGACCTAGCTCGAGAAGTCTAATCTAGGGCATTATCGTGAGGTATTGTCTGAAGGAGATGCGGTAAATCGAGAGACCCGTAGACGAAAAGATAGACCCTAATGCAAGAAGTGTGAAGCACGGGGGCGGAGTAAGTTAGCGACTTTTCGAAGAGTGAGGAAGCCCACTAAAATGGCATTTTCTTTAGAAGTCAGAACGAGGAAAGGTGGCTTATAACTTGATGGTGCAGGGTATGTCTTGAAGGAAAATGCGATGACCCCGTGAGGTCTCTACCTTACCGAACAGGCAGGGTTCTAATCTATAAGGGAAATCCGAAGTGATGATGAACTGGTAGAGAAGTCAGACATTCTCATAGTACAGAAGTAGTTTGATGACCATAACATCGAATGAACGGAAGGGGAACGACCTATGACTCCAAGTCATGGACAAGATGGAATGTTAACAATCAAGTTACCGAGGTAAAACCGTTTGGATGAACATCAAGGAAAGGCATGGAATACGTAATGAATCAAGAGTGGAAATTTAAATTACACAGTGTTTATGGTCAATTATTATTCGACCGCAAATTAACTCAAAGCTTTGAACAAGTTAAGGCGAATAAAGGAACAGGTGGTATTGATGGTGAATCAATAGAAAGCTATGAATCAAACCTGCATGAAAATATCATGTCTTTACTTGAAAAGTTGAAAGCAAAGACTTACCAAGCACAACCAGTTAAAAGAGTATACATACCAAAGAAGAATGGAAAGAAACGTCCTTTGGGAATCCCGACAATATTACTGTAGAATCTATGAAAATACAAAATACAAATCTAAAATAATATATAAACAGCCATCCAAGATTTGTTTTAATCTAATTAATTGGGCAAAATAACGTTGGTAAGTAAGCTTATTGGTAAAGAATAATGGGGAAGTATGTGTTTTTGGGAATAGCAATAATTAATATTTAACAAGTTAAAACAATTGTAGCACGACAGATTTTTCAATTTTTGCTACTGCTGTATAAATTGTGATAATAGACAAGTTTGTCATATCTCCTAAATTTTCACTTATAATTGGATTGGCTAACGATACTTGATTTTAATTTGTGAGTATTAATTAAGCTTTAAAAAAAGTAGATTATATAATACAATTTTTTTAGCACATACGTTTGTTCTGTATTTACTAATGGTAGGTTAAATGCTTGTGAGAAAAAATTCAACTAATGGGAGTGAAGGAAATGACAATTTCTGATATTGCCAAACTAGCTGGGGTTGCTAAGAGCACTGTATCACGTTATCTTAACGGAGGATCAGTTAGTGAAGAAACAAAAAGAAAGATTGAAAATGTTATTATAAACACTGGGTATATTCCAAATACTTTCGCACAAAGTCTCAAAGCAAAGAGAACAAATATTATAGGCACAGTTATTCCTCGTCTAGATTCATATGCGGCTGCTAAAACATTAATTGGAATTGATGAGGAATTAAGGGCTTTAAATTGTCAAATGCTTATATCAAATACTAGTCAGGATTTAGACCGAGAGCTTGAAAGCATTTATGGCTTTGCAAGACAAAAAGTAGCTGGAATAATCTTGATGGCTACACAGATAACAGATGCGCATTTAGAGGCGTTTAAAAAAATACAAATACCTGTCATCTTAGTTGGTCAACTCCATCACGAAATATATAGTTTAATTCATCAAGATTACGAATCTGGTTACGAGATGGGTAAATATGTTTTGTCAAAGGGACATCGTAACATTGCATTCCTAGGTGTTACAGAAAAAGATATTGCTGTAGGTGTTAGACGTAAAGAAGGATTTAAAAAAGCTTTAGAGGAAGTAGTAGATTGCAATGTAAGATTCCATGAAACAAGTTTTAGCATGATGGAAGCTTTAAAACAGGCCACATTGATAATTGAAAAATATAAACCTTCAATTATAGTGTGCGCAACAGATAATATAGCACTTGGAGTTTTAAAAGCTGCATCTTTAAAAGGGTTAAGGATTCCCGAAGACTTATCAATTACAGGATTTGGTGGATACGATGTTACAGAGGTGATTCATCCAGGATTAACCACTATTAAGTATTTTTATAAAGATGCAGGTCAAGTGGCCGCTAGGAATATAGTTAAATTAGTTAATGGGGAAGATGTCAATAAAGTTACACATTCGAAATTTAAATTAATCGAAAGAGAAAGCGTTGACAATCGAATTGTTAATATTTTATAATCAAGTTGAAACCGGTTCCAAAAAATATGATTTATTTTGAAACCGGTTCCTTTTGAGTATCAAACCAGGTGTTTTGTTTTTTTAATGTATTTCGGAACCGGTTCCAATGAAAAAAAGGAGGTATTTATTATGGATTTTAAAAAGATTGCAGAAGAGACATTCGAAGCAATAGGTGGAAAAGAGAACATAACTGCCGCGGCTCATTGTTCAACACGTCTAAGACTAGTATTAAAAGATGAAGAAATTATTGATCAAAAAAAATTAGATGAACTAGAAGAAGTGAAAGGGACGTTTTCTACGGGTGGACAGTATCAAATAATATTTGGTGCGGGTATAGTAAATGAAGTATATAAAGAGCTTGCAAAGTTAGCTGGCATTTCAGAAATGTCAACTAAAGATGTAAAAGATGCTGGTACAAAGAAAATGAATATACTTCAACGTTTTGTGAAAATGCTTTCAGATATTTTTGTTCCAATTATCCCAGCCATTGTCGCTGGAGGCTTACTAATGGGGATTAACAATGTGTTGACGGCACAGAATTTAATTATTGAGGGTAAGTCATTGGTGGAAGCTAATCCTGCACTTGCAGATTTAGCTTCACTTATTAATACGTTCGCTAATGCAGCATTCGTATTCCTTCCAATATTAATTGGTTTTTCAGCAACGCAACGTTTTGGAGGAAATCCCTATCTAGGTGCGGTACTTGGGATGTTAATGGTTCATCCGGACTTACTAAATGGATACGGTTATGGTGCGGCATTAATAAAAAATGATATTCCGGTATGGAAGATTTTTGGTTTCGAGATTGAAAAGGTAGGGTATCAAGGTAGTATATTACCAGTTCTCGTTTCATCTTTTATTCTTGCTAAAATAGAAATAAACTTGCGAAGAGTAATTCCTTCAGCAATAGACAATCTATTAACTCCATTACTTACTATTTTTATTACAGGTATTATAACTTTCACGGTAGTTGGACCATTTACACGCACAGCAGGTAACTTATTAACGGATGGTTTAATATGGTTATACGATACAACTGGATTTATTGGTGGAGCCATAGTTGGCCTTATCTATGCACCAATAGTTATAACTGGAATGCATCACAGTTTTATTGCAGTAGAAACACAATTATTAGCTGATATTGGTAAAACAGGAGGATCATTCATATTTCCAATTGCAGCAATGTCTAATGTAGCACAGGGTGCAGCAACAATTGCCATTTTTCTTACCACAAGAGATAAAAAAGTTAAAAGTACTGCCTCGGCTAGTGGTATCTCAGCACTTTTAGGAATTACTGAGCCTGCAATGTTTGGAATTAATTTAAAATTAAGGTATCCATTTATAGGTGCAATAATTGGATCGTCTGCTGGTTCTTCATTTGTAACGTTATATAAAGTAAAAGCAGTTGCGCTCGGAGCAGCTGGTATCCCTGGTATTATTTCGATAAAACCTACAAGCATTATTCCGTATATTGTTGGAATGGTGATATCTTTTTCGATAGCATTTATTGTAACACTGGTACTAGCAAAAAGAGATGAAAGAATAACTGCTACTAAAATGTCATCCGAAAAAGCAATTTATTCGTAAGTGCTTCGAAAGAAGAGGGGGAATTTAAATTTTCCCCTCTATTAATTTAAAGGAGTGAAAAAAATGGAGTGGACAAAAGAACTACTTTACCGCCAGTTAGAAGAAGTTAGTAATGAAGAATTGGCTGTACTAAAATCTAAAGTAGATAATTGTCCATGGAGGCAATCTTTTCATATTCAACCAAACACAGGGCTTTTAAATGATCCGAATGGATTCTCGTATTTTAATGAGGAATACCATTTGTTTTATCAGTGGTTTCCACTTGGTGCTGTGCATGGATTAAAATATTGGTATCATGTTAAATCAAAGGACCTTGTACATTGGGAAAACGTTGGAATTGGAGTAAAGCCGAATAACTACTACGATAGTCATGGAGCATACTCAGGGTCTGCAATAGAACATAAGAATAATTTGTATTTATTATATACAGGAAATACACGTGATGAACATTGGGTAAGACATCCTTATCAATGCATTGCTATAATGGGTAAAAAGGGGGGGATTACAAAACTAGATACCCCTGTAATCTCTGACGTACCACATGGATACACAGATCATTTTCGTGATCCAAAAGTATGGAAGGTAGGAGAATTGTTTTATGCAATTATTGGAGCACAAAGAAGTAATAAAACTGGCTGTGTAGTTTTATATAGTTCACCAGATTTGTTTAAATGGACATTTGAAGGGGAAATTAGGACAAAAATGGATTCATTTGGATACATGTGGGAGTGCCCTGATTACTTCGAATTACAAAATCAAGGAGTACTCATTTTTTCACCTCAAGGTATAGAACCAGAAGGAGACAAGTATCAGAATATTTATCAGTCTGGATATGTGCTAGGTAAAAAATTAGATCTACTGCAAAAAGTTATGGAACATGGAGAATTTATAGAGCTTGATCGTGGCTTTGATTTTTATGCACCTCAAACTACAATTGATTCATCTGGACGTCGTATTTTAGTAGGTTGGATGGGTTTACCTGAAATTGTGTATCCTACAGATCAAAATGGATGGGCGCATTGTTTAACAATTCCACGAGAATTGTCAATTCAAAACGGGAAGTTAATTCAACGGCCAGTGAGAGAGCTTGAATCACTTCGTAAACAGGAAGCTAAAACAGTAAACATTATTAATAGCGAATCAAAGACGTTTAACAGCTTCGATGGAACATCATATGAGATGATTTGTGAATTTAAAAATATAGATGCATCTGAATTTGGGATTGAATTTAGGACAAGTAAAAAAGAAAAAACAATTTTGACCTATGATGTTATAGAGAAAAAGGTTATACTCGATCGTACTTTTTCTGGACAAACAATTGATTCTCCTTTTGGAACGATTAGGAAATGTAGTCAGGAATTAAAACAAGATAAAATTAAGATTCATATGTTTGTCGATGTTTCTTCAGTTGAGATTTTCATAAATGATGGTGAAGAAGTAATCACGAGCAGGATTTTCCCTAAAGAAGAAAGCACTGGAATTCGTTTCTTTGCATCACGTGGAAGTGTTAAACTTCAAGCAGTGAAATGGGATTATTAACTTTTTAAAATTTTAACATGTTAAATTTGATGCTGATAAAGTAGAGACTTTAAAAATGATGAGGTGGAAAAGTGGGACAATTATATTCAATCGGTGAAGTATTAATTGATTTTATTCCTTTACAGAAAGGTAGACCTTTAAAGGATGTTACTTCTTTTGAGCGTGCACCTGGTGGCGCACCTGCAAATGTCGCTGCAGCAGTAGCTAAGTACGGTGGCAGCGCGTCCATGATTACAAAAATAGGAGAAGATGCTTTTGGTGACTTTATATGTGATCAATTATCGGCCGTTGGCGTCAAGACAGATAAAGTTTTAAGAACAACTGATGCTAATACTGGCTTAGCTTTTGTTTCCCTTCAGGAAAACGGTGATCGTGACTTTTCATTTTACAGAAATCCTTCTGCCGATCTATTACTAACTGAGGAAGAAGTTAAAGATGAATGGTTTACAAAAAACGATATTCTTCATTTCTGTTCCGTTGATTTAGTTGAAAGTCCGATGAAGCAAGCTCATATAAAAGCAATAAAATCAATTATTTCAAAAGGTGGAATTGTTAGCTTCGATCCAAATGTACGTCTTCCTCTTTGGAAAAACCCCGAGGCATGTAAAAATACTATTTTAGATTTTATTCCTCTGAGTCATATTGTAAAGATTTCTGATGAAGAACTCGAATTCATAACTGATATTACAGATGTAGAAGAAGCAATTTCTACTTTATTTAGGGGTGAGGTAAAGGCTATTATTTATACAAAAGGTTCAAAGGGTGCGGAGCTTTACTTAAATGATAAAAACTTTGAATCAAAAGGATTCAAAGTTGAAGTACAAGATACAACTGGTGCAGGTGATGCTTTTATTGGGGGGATTTTATTCAAATTGCTTGAGAAGAAAGCAACTCAGGTTAATTTAGTGGAATTATTTGAGAAAAACTATCAAGAATTCCTTACATTTGCAAATGCCAGTGGAGCTCTTACAACAACAAGTAAAGGTGCAATTTCTTCCCTTCCAGATCGTGAAACAATTATTCAGTTAATAAATGGATAAAAAATTGTTTAATTAATGCAATTGCTGGTCTATTATTATGCTTATTAACTTTAATATTCACGGAATAATTTAGTTGTATATATGAAATTATTTCTTTTAATATTATAATTGTAATGTTTCAAATCAAATAAATTAAAAAGTCGATTTTCAAATTTATGAAAATCGACTTTTATTTTCCTATAGTTACGGATAAGGCATGGGAAAATGTAAGAAATCAACTTGTTGTTAGTAGGGTTAATAGCGGATTCCCATACATCGTTGTTCAAGAAGGTGATTATTTAAAAAATGGGGAGCTTTATTTGAAGCATTCCTATGAAAATATGGAATTAGATGTTGAGAAGGTAATGCCGTATATTCATCAGTTGTGGGGTAGAGGGGTACATTTGGAGAAGAACATTGAGAATAAGTCTGTGTTGTTTAGTTATGATGGGAAGAATATTCATCGGAAGTATATTTGATTCTTTAATACAAAAAAGGATATATAAGTGCGCTAAATGAATAAAAATCTTTAAGTCTCACTAATAAGATTAATCAAAAGACATCATTCGATTAGAATGGTGTTTTTTATTTTTTTGCTATATTAAAATCTTCAAACAATCTAATGAAATTTTCACTTAATAAAATTATGAAATTCATTCAAATTTATAATTACAAAGTGATATTAAATTCAAAGCAAGAATAAGATTTATTGGAAAGAGGTGAACTATATGTTATCTGTATGCTCGAAAATGATAGTTGCATATGATCATTCTGAATTAGGTAAAAAGGCACTAGAAACGGCAATGAGTATAGCAAAACAGGATAAAAGGATCGAATTGGTTGTTATTATGGTTATTGATATACCATATACCGTTTCTTACTATCGTGTGATGCGTAAGGCAGAACTCTTAGCAGCCAATGAAATACTTATTGAAATTGAGAAAAAGTTAAATTCACTGCCAAACAAGTCAAAAACATATGTATTGGAAGGAAACCCTGCTGAAACGATTGTGGATTTTGTTAAGCAAGAAGGCGGTGATCTTGTTGTGATGGGAAGTCGTGGTTTAAATACATTAAAGGAAATTTTTCTAGGCAGTGTCAGTCATTATGTATTGCAAAAAGCTACTTGCCCAGTATTAATTGTTAGATAATAGAGTGCTATTTTATTTATGTATGTATTTACAAAGATTTTGAAATTACTAGAAAGATCATTCTAATTGAAGCTGATAATTTTTACATATTAGGATTTTTAAACATTTTTGTACTAACTTTTCCCTCAAAAATTATTTCTATATAGGTCAATTTAATACCTATTAAAACTGTTCTTTAGAATTTAAGTATATTAAGAATCGAACTACTTTTACAAATCTAATGTAGTTTTAGTGAATACATCTAAATTATATGATCCTATTGGGACTATATCGAAGTGTTTAGATAATATATTTAGGAGGAAGAAAAGGATGTTAAATGTATGTTCAAGAATAGTAGTTCCATATGATAATTCTGAATTAAGCAAAAAAGCATTGGACAGGGCTATCACATTAGCAAAACAAAATAAAAGTATCGAATTGAATGTCATCACAGTATTTCATGTACCTGTTGATGTTACTAATTACGGTACGTTGAATATAGACGAGATACGCCAAACAGAATATGAGATAGCGAAAATAGCACTTAATGAAGTAAATAAAAAGCTGGAAGAACTTCCTAATCGTACAGAAACATTCGTTTTGGAAGGTATTCCTTCTTGTACGATTGTGGATTTTATTAATAGTAATAATGCTGACCTTGTTGTGATGGGTAGTCGTGGTCTAAGTAATTTAAAAGAGTTGTTTTTAGGCAGTGTCAGTCATTATGTAGTACAAAAGGTGAATTGCCCAGTATTTATCATTAAATAATAATCTTTTTAAATTTGATTAAACTTGATGTGCTTTTTTTCTATGTCTAAATTATAAAATAAGAAAACGCTCAGGAGGGCGAGAAGCAATGAAAAATAAAAATGTTGGAAGCTATGAAGTTGTTGTTTCTGATAATCCTGTTTCTAATTTTTTATTTAACAGTAGTAAATCTGCTTGGATTTGGTTAGTTATACGTATTTACTTAGGGTACGAATGGTTTTCAGCTGGATGGGATAAAATAAATTCAGATGTTTGGACTGGAGCAAAAGCTGGAGCTGTAGTAAAAGGCTTTACTCAAGGTGCTTTAGCTAAAGCTAATTCTAATGTTCCTCATCCAGATGTAACGGGTTGGTATGCAAGTTTTTTAAAGCACACAGTATTACCAAATGCAAAATTCTTTTCATATTTAATAGCTTATGGTGAGGTTCTTGTAGGTTTAGGACTAATTTTAGGTTTACTAACAGGAATTGCTGCTTTTTTTGGTAGTTTAATGAGTGTAAGCTATTTATTTGCTGGAACGCTTAGTACTAACCCCCTTTTGTTTATTCTAGCTACTTGGTTAGTATTAGGATGGAAAGTTGCGGGATGGTATGGATTAGATAGATGGACACTACCGTTTTTAGGAACACCATGGGAAAAAATGGATATAAAAGAAACAAAACAAGTTATTAATAAAGTGTAATTAATGAGATAACAGAAAAGGACTAAAACCACCTGTAATGAACTGCACCCTGATTGTTAGCTGTGTCTAACAATCGGGGTGCAGTTCATTTTTAGGTGGTTTTTATTTTTCCAATTTTAGGAATTTAAAGTGAAACAACGCCTATGTATTCACCAATCGGCGAGTTTTCTGTATAAATAAATAAGTTTTTCATCTGAAATATAAGAAAATCTTATAATTTACCGTTATTATCAAAATTTCTAATTATATTCGAAAATTCTGATAATGTATACTGATAATAGTAAATGGGGAAGGAGCTCGAATGAGGTCGAAATTTGATAGATTATCAGTTCAGTAAATTTCAGCTAGAACACATCTGAACCTGATCAAATTCTATCAAAATATTATATTTTGTTTTCTGGAGGACTGGATAAATGGGAATCGAAAAAGCAATTTTTAATATGGATGTCATTAACCTATCCAGGTATTTATGAAAGATATATCGTTTATACGAACCAAGCTAATCCATCGGAAAGTGTTGGTTCGTAACGAAAGAGTTATAGCAATTAGTCTTCTTACAAAAAAATTAAATAAATGGGGAGAACTGGGGAATGAAGAGAAAGCAAACTAAATTACTAGTTGGCGCGCTAACTACTAGTATCGTATTTTCACAATCACAAATGGTTAACGTATTTGCACAAAGCCCAACAAAATTAGATGAAGCTGTAGCAAAACTTAACACAACCACTAATAGTGACGCTAACACTAACGAAGAAAGCAAATTGAATCTAACTGCAGAACAACGTCAAGCTCTTGAGAATATTGATAAGTTCAATGCACAAGGACTTCAGTTATCTGACGACGTGAATTTAGATAGTTCAAAACCTGTGTCAGTTATCGTAGAGTTCAAAAGCAAACCGAAGAAAGTTGCTTTACTTGAAGCAGCAGCAAACGGACAATCTCTATCTTCTACAACAGCACAAAGTGATGTAGATTCAGATCATGCAACATTTGAAACTGATTTAGACAATGCATTCCAAACAAAGTCAGATGGAACGTACAGAGTCAATCGTACATTCAAAACTGGATTCAATGGTGTATCACTACAAGTTCCTGCAAACAAACTAAAAGAGTTAGTAAAATCAGGAGCAGTTAAAGCAATCTATAGTAACCAAACTATTCAATTAAATGATCCTAAAGTGCCTGATTCACAAATCGCTTCTGGAGCAGATACAAAAACCGCTTCTACTGGAGTAGATACACATGGAATGGCAGCAGAACGTTCTTATCTTAAAATTGACCAATTACACAAAGAAGGTTTCACTGGTGCAGGAATTAAAGTAGGTATTCTTGATACAGGGATTGACTATAACCACCCAGACTTAAAAGACGCTTACAAAGGCGGTTATGATTTCGTTAACAATGATAATGACCCAATGGAAACAACTTATGCTGATTGGGTAAAAGCTGGCAAACCAAGTATCAATGGTGGTGGTGCTGAATCTTACTACACTGAACATGGTACCCACGTAGCTGGTACAATCGGAGGTCGTGGAAAAGCTGACAGTAACTATTCAACGACAGGTGTTGCTCCCGACGCGAGTATTTATTCATATCGTGTACTTGGTCCAGGTGGTTCAGGAACAACGGATGATATCATTGCTGGTATCGATAGAGCTATTACAGATGGAATGGATGTTATCAATCTATCATTAGGTGCACCTTACAATGATCCATTAAGCCCTGAAAGTATCGCACTTAACTATGCAGTACTAAGCGGTGTAACATCTATTGTTGCTGCAGGTAACTCTGGAGATGCAATGTACACTGTAGGAAATCCTGGGAATGCTGCTTTAGCATTATCAGTTGGTGCAAGTGATGTGCCAACAACGATCCCAACAATGAAAGGTAACGACGATACTGCGAGCTATGGAATGCAGTTATTAGCAAAAGGATTTGACGATGATTTAAATAGCTTAAAATCTAAATCATTCCCAATAGTAAACGTGAATTTAGGCCAATCTTGGGATTACTGGGGTGCAAATACTCGAGTAGATGGAAAAGTGGTATTAGTTCAACGTGGTTCAAATACAATTAATGATAAAATTTTACAAGCAAAACTACGTGGCGCTGCTGCAATACTTGTGTACAACAACGTTGATGGTGTAATGCCTTTCTATTTAGCAGAAGGTCAAGACTTCATCCCTTCATTTAACTTAACAATGGCAGATGGCACTGCATTAAAACAACAAATCGCAAGTGGTAAAACAACATTCACTTTTAGCGATTTAAGTTCAATTACAACAAAAGGTGATGAGTTAGCATCATTCAGTTCACGTGGACCATCTCGAGTAACTTATGATATTAAACCAGAAGTCACTGCACCAGGTGTAAGTGTGTTATCAACTGTTCCTGGATATGTTCATAGTCCAACTAATCCGACTGATTATACCCATGCATATGATCATATGTCAGGAACATCAATGGCAACTCCGTTTGTAGCAGGTGTCGCTGCATTATTAAAACAAGAGAACCACAATCTACAACCAGAAGATATCAAAGCTTTACTAATGAATACAGCTGATCCATTAAGTAACACTTACTCTGTTTACGAAGTTGGTGCAGGACGAGTTGACCCGTACCGAGCTTTACATTCTTCTGTAGAAATCAAAGTAAAAGATAAAACTCCAATCGTGATTAACGGAGAAACACAAGATATCAAAGAAACAACAAGTGCATTAAGTTTCGGTAATGTAGCATACACTGGCAAAGATTTAGTGAACACTCGTGCAATGACAATCGAGAACAATAGCCTTACACCAAAAACGTTTGATGTGAAAGTTACGTATCAAACAGATGTAAGAGGTTCAAAAGACGCAGTGAAAAACGGTGTATCAGTTTCCTTAGATCCTTCATTCAAAGTACCTGCATATGGCAAAGTGACTAAGAATGCAATTTTAACAATTCCGAAAGCTGCTGAAAAGGGTATCTATGAAGGTTATGTAACTTACACAAACCATAACGACTCAACTGAAACATATCGTGTTCCATTCGGAGTTCATTTCGTTGAAGAAGGAATTAAAGACTTTACTCTTTCTCGTAACTCACTCACGAATGACCGAAATCAATTAACGAGTCCGATTATGAGTCCATCTTTATCTGCAACAATGACACTGAATTCTCACATGAGATATGTAAAAGTAGTTCTTTCAGATGCAAAAACAGGTGAAGATTTAGGTATTGCAAATACGTTTGATGGAATGGGTTACCAAGAAGGTAAAACATATTTCTTCGTTCCGTTCTCAGGGTTTATCTATCCGTTTGCTGATAAAGAACACAAAACGATCAACAAAGTTGCAACATTACCAAGAGAAGGTCATTACAAACTAAAACTTGTTGGTGTAAATGATGATGGTCAAGAATTTGTGAATGCCCAAGATCTGTTCATTGATAATACTGCTCCTGATAAGTTTGAAATGAAAGTACAAGGGGAAAAAGAAGGAAGTCCTTTCGTTGAATACAAGAAAGGTACAACATCAATTCCTGTTACAGCTTCTATCCATGATCAAATGGTTGATCAAATGAGAGCAGCTGGTATCAACATTAATCAAGGTACAGTAGGTATCCCTTATGCTTGGAACAGCAATTCAATCAATGGAAAACTAACATTAGATGAAAACGGAAACGGGTCAGACAGCGTTGCAGTTCAGACAAACTCACCGATTACACAGGTGCTATTCGTTGGAGGCGACCAAGGAACGAATGCAAATGCTCAAGAAATGTACTACCTTGTTGAAGATACGTATTCATATGTATATGGTATGCCACAAGGTCCTACTAGACATAAACAAATGATTACACATGTTGGAGATACAAGATCAACTACACTAACTGCTTATAATGTAACAAAAGTAAAATCAGCTGTTTATACTTTTTCTGCTAATTCGGTTGATACAAGCATTGAAAGCGTTAAATTAAATCCTGCAGCTGAGGCTTTAGGTGGAGTTTTAACAACAACAAATACTACTGCTAATACTGTTAATGGTCCAGTAGTTACAGTAAAAGCAACAGTTACGTTTGATGGTTCTAAAGAAGTAACAGGTGACATCCCAATGGTTGATGTAGCAGTTAAAATTCAAGATATTCAAAAACCTACTCTAGGTTCAAGTTTACTTCTTAATTCTACAAAAATCACAGACGTTAATGGTGGTGTAACTCAACCTTGGGGAACATTCCCTAGAATCGTGATTTTACCGAAGTTCGCTGCTTTAGGTGGTTATGTATATGCTCAAGGATTATTTAAGAATGGTCAGTTCGATAGTACTACAACTAAAGATTATACAACAGCAGGAATAAAAGCGTACGTTCAAGATAAAGATGGAAAAACGTATAATGGCACAATCGCTAAGAATGGTCAGTTCTATGTAAATGGTTTACCAATTACTCATGATGATATGTCAATTGTGTTTGATGTCCCTGGACACTTTACAACATACACTGATTTCCATGGAATGTACGGAAATTTAGATGGTGAAGAGTATGGTGTATCTGGTTACATTGGTTCAGATGTTTATACAGCTACAGCAGGAGACGTTAATAAAGATAATGTAATCGACATAATGGACGCACTGGCGATCCAAACGTATTGGGGAACAAATAAACGTAGTGCAGATATTAACGGCGACGGAACAGTTGACGTTAATGACTTTGCTTATGTGTACTACAACTACGGACTTGGTAACCCAACAAATCCAAATCCAAATCCAAAAGCTAAGAAAACGTACAAAGGTCAAACGTTAGAAAGCATTATTAAACAATTAGGTCTAGATAATTAATTTAATTGGTAACCTGGATAGCTTCTGCTGTTCAGGTTACTCCATTTTTTAATATTCAGGTTGTAGCACTATCTATAGCAGTTAAAAAGTATAAAGGTGTTAATTTAGAATCAGTTAAAAGTCAATTGAGATTACAAATTAGAAAGCTCTGGAAAAAAATTCAGAATTTGTCTTCACACTGTAAGTCTGTTCTCAATACTTGAGAACAGGCTTTTCATTATATTTAAAATAATTGTAAAAAAAATAATAAAGAAAATATAGTTTGTAGTATACTAATAACGTTGTTAGAAGGAGAAGATTATGAACATCGAAAAATTGGAATATCTAGTCGAAGTCGCCAAAACGGGATCCTTCTCGATTGCTTCACAAAATCTCTTTGTGAGTCAATCCGCTATTAGTCAATCGATTGATAGTATCGAAAAGAAATTAAATGTCAAATTGTTCGAGCGTTCCAGAGGTAGAGGCCATAGTGCCATACTTACGCATGATGGAGAAGAGCTTGTTTCGATTGCGATAGAGGTATTTAGTAAATATCAAGAACTAATTGAAAAAGCACAGTTAATTAATAATAAAGTAAACGATAAATTGAAAATATCTACGACTCCAGGTTTTTTTGCCGTACTTTTAAACCCAATATCAACTATTAGAGATGATTATCCTAAAATTACTATCGAGATTTTTCAAAAGCCTGGTCAAGATATTATTGAAGATATTTTAGAAGATCGAAGTGATATCGGTGTTTTGCCATTTATTAAGCATTTATTAGAAGATGATGATCGCCTAGTTTACCATAATTTATTTGAAGCAAAAATGAAATTAATGGTAAATAAAAACTCTCCATTAGCGGAAAAATCATTTGTTACACCACAACAAATTATAAACGAAACACTAATTACTTATGATGGAGAATTCATTCATTGGTTTAAAAAACTTTTCTATAGGGAGTTTGGCAAAATGAATGAGTTATTTACCACTACGAATACTGATACATTAAAAAAAGCGATCGAAGAAAACTTAGGCGTATCATTTGTTCCAGCCTTCAACGGGGTAAATTACAATTTGAATGATGACATTATAATGTTGGATATTGTAGATTATGATGCTGTAAATCTTCAATATGTATGGATTATGTCTAGTAATAGGGATTGTTCAAGAATGATAAAAGACTATATATCGAGATTGAAGGAAGAACTAAATTCATAATGTAAAGTGGGTGATATGATTCATCCGCTTTTTTGGCATGAGACAAGGACGCCTGTGTCGGTAAGGGATAATGTATTTATTATTTATACGAAACTACTTTACTAAAGAACTCGTAATGCATGAAGAAATGTATCTATTCCAGCGACAAAGTAAGGAATTTAAAGTGACTGATAGGGTATGGAAAAATGTACGAGATCAACTTGTGGTTTCTTATACTTTAGTTCAAGAAGGAGATTATTTAGAGATTAACAGTTTAGAAGGAGAAAAATAAGAATGAATGAATTAATCGTTTTTAGTGAACTTCATAAATATTTAAACGGTTTAGGTCCAATGAAATGTACAATGGCGGCAAAGAGTCTGTCGTTAGGGTATAAACCTATTACCTTTAGTGGCGCGTCTACTAAATTTGCGACTCTAGATGGAGAAAAAAAATACCATTGCTTAATTCTGCATGTAGATCCAGGAAATCCAGAATCTAGTAGAGGGAAGTCTATTCAAAAAGAAGTACAACAAATTTTAAATTTTGAAATTAAAGAAATGAGAAATTTCCTCCTTAAAAAGCATGAAATATATGTTCCATTTGAAGTCATAGATTCAAAAGAGAAGATGGAGCTATTAAAAGCTATTATAAAGAATGTATTTAAAATTTTTTTTAGATAGAAATTAAAATAACATGCTAATTGTTAAAGGATGATAGTATGTGAAAAAGGCGTTGCTCAAGAGCAATGCCTTTTTTGTATATTCTCTTTTTAAAAATTAATCTTTTAAATAAGTAATTAAATTAAAATTATTTTTATTATATTAATATACTTTCTAACCCTCGGTCTAAATCATAAAATAGAGAACTAAAGACAGAATGTGTTCTCTTTCAAAAACATAGAAGGTGGTTATTTATTTATGCGTAAATTAACAGTTTTCATTGCTTTCAATACGACTTATATCCTCTCCCCATTAAAAAGCATTGATTTTTGTTAAGGGAAATTTAAGGTACACAATCCAAAATGAGCTTATCAAAAGAAATTAGGAGGAGTAAAAAAATAGATAAAACAAGCTCTAATGCAAACGACCAATAGTAGAGTAAGTTTGGTGTATAAACGAAAGAAAAGTCCTGATTTTCTTAAAATGGTTACAAGATAGTAGAGGTTCTTAAGGATATGTGAAATTCCGAAAACGTATGTACCTCAATGAAGAATAATCGGGTATATATTCAGATCAATCTCAATGTTGGAGAGGAGAAAAGAAAATTGAAAAAGTGGGTTATTATTTCAGTTATTGTTGTTGCTGTTGGAGGAGGAAGTGGTTGGTTTATATATAGTAAGAGTCAAGCAAATCAAGCCCAAAACGTGATGGCTACAGCACAAACAATTACGGCACAAAAAGGAAAGTTAGAAGTAGCTGTTACTGGATCGGGTTCGGTAACTGCAAATACTGACGAAGATGTTACTGCGGCAAATACAATTCTTGTTGTGGATAGTGTTAGTGTTTCATCTGGAGAATCAGTGGGTAAAGGTGATACACTTGTGACTTTTAAAAATGGTGATGTGGTTACGGCTCCAAAAGATGGAGAAATTACAAAGGTTTATGTAAGTAGCGGTAGCGGAGCATCGCAAGGAAAAGTACTAATTCGTATGGAAGATGAAGATGGAGTTACATTACCAATTACAAGAGAAGATAGTGGCAGTTCCTCAAATAATTCTAGTACGGGAAATACTGGAGGTAGTAGTTTAATAGCGGATACTGTAAATGTGAAGGAAGGTTCAGTTGTAAAAGCAGGTGCAACACTTGTGAAATTTACAGATGGTAGTATTTTACAAGCACCAGTTGCTGGTACGATTACTAGTCTTGCTGTTAATAGTGGAGATTCTGTACAAAGTTCTACGACAGTGGCGCATATAACAAATTACAGTTCTTTGGAAACAACAATCAGTGTTGATGAATTAGATATCACTAAGGTAAAAGTTGGACAATCAGTAAAAATAACAGCAAGTGCTTTTGAAGGTGAAACATTCGATGGGATTGTAACGAAAGTAGCAAATGAAGGTACATCGACAAATGGCGTTTCGACATTTGATGTAACTGTAAAAATTAAAAATCCAAAAGGTTTGAAAATTGGTATGTCAACGGAAGCAAGTATTTTAATACAAAGTAAAGCAGACGCGCTATATGTTCCAGTAGAAGCAGTGTATAAAAATGGAAATGAAAAATATGTACTAGTACCTTCATCTACAGATGATTCTGGACAATCTACAAAGAAAGTTACAGTAAAAACTGGTATTTCAAATGATACGAATGTAGAAATTACAAGTGGATTAAGTGAAGGAGAGTCTATTGAAATTCCGAGCGTTCAATCTAGAAGTAATTCTGGTGGATTTATGATGCAAGGTGGAGGATTCCAAGGTGGTGGCTTCTCTGGCGGTGGTTTCGGAGGAAGAAATTTTGAAAGAAATCAAAATGGTGGCGGACAAGGAGGTAAATGATGACTAACTTTGAGCCGATTATTCAAATTAAAAACATGACGAAAATG
This sequence comes from Bacillus sp. AFS029533, assembly GCF_002585125.1. Classification (NCBI taxonomy): domain Bacteria; kingdom Bacillati; phylum Bacillota; class Bacilli; order Caryophanales; family Bacillaceae; genus Bacillus; species Bacillus sp. AFS029533. Next base: position 39,825 of record NZ_NUQC01000008.1, read on the forward strand.
TATGAACTTGGCGGAGAAACGGTAATGGCTCTTCAGAGTGTATCTCTTGATATCCAAAAGGGTGATTTTATTTCAGTGATCGGTCCATCAGGTTCGGGGAAGTCAACATTTATGAACATGATCGGATGCTTAGACCGTCCAGATTCTGGGAGATATTTGATTGATAATGAAGATGTAGGGCAAATGAAGAGCTCACAACTAGCGACTATACGGAATGAAAAAATTGGATTTATTTTTCAAAATTTTAATCTTATACCAAAGTTAACTGCAGTAGAAAATGTAGAACTTCCTCTTATTTATAGAGGGATGAAGACGGCTGAAAGAAGAGAAATTGCTCTTTCGGCGTTAAAAAAAGTAGGATTAGTCGATCGAGCGAATCATTTACCTACACAATTATCAGGGGGGCAGCAGCAGCGTGTCGCAATCGCGCGTGCCCTTGCTGGAAGCCCTCCTATTTTACTAGCAGATGAACCGACTGGTGCTCTTGATAGTAAAACAAGTAAGGAAATTTTGGAGATTATGAATTTGTTAAATGAGCAAGGACATACGATTATTCTAATTACACATGATTTAGATGTTGCAAAACAGGCAAATCGTGTTGTTCGAATACATGATGGCCAGCTATACGAGAATGGTGGTGAATGGTTTGCAGACACTGAGAATGGCGCTTAAGAGCATTAAAGGAAATAAAGTAAGAGCGTTCCTAACGATGCTAGGTATTATTATCGGTGTATCCTCCGTTATTGTGATGGTTGCGATTGGACAGGGATCAACGAAAGAAGTGCAAGATCAAATAGGAAGCTTAGGTACAAATGTATTAACAGTAAGTGTGACAGGCTCAGATGTAACATTTAAAGAAGATGATGCTAATCAACTTAAGGACGTTAGTGGTGTAGAAGCAATAGCTCCAACTGTTTCTGGAAGAGTAACTGTAAAAAACGGACAAACGAACGCACAAGTGTCAGTGACAGGAACAACTTCACCTTATTTAAAAGTTCGTGATTTGGAGCTGCAATCAGGGCGATTTATTGCAGATTTGGATAATGATAATCACTCAAAAATAGCAGTACTAGGTTCAAGCACAGCACGAACATTATTCGGTTTTGGAAATCCAGTTGGTCAATACGTTAAAGTAAATGGAACATCATTTAGAGTTGTTGGGGTACTTCAATCAGTTGGTAGTTCATTAGGTTCAAGTGGGGACAGTACGATTTTTGTTCCGCTTAGTACAGCTCAGCGCTTGGCATCTACTACTTCAATTGGATCTGTCTATGTAAAAGTAGAAAATGAAAATATGATTAATTTTACATTACGTAGAATTGAACAAAAGATGTTTACGATTATTGGAGATGAAGATAGCTATAGCGTTTCGAGTCCAGAGGATTTAATGGAAACTGCTTCATCCGTTAATAAAACGATGACATTAATGCTAGGCGGAAGTGCTGCAATCTCACTTATTGTTGGTGGTATTGGTATAATGAATATTATGCTTGTATCGGTTTCTGAACGTACAAAAGAAATCGGTATAAGAAAAGCAATTGGCGCAAAGCGCGGAAGTATTCTACTTCAATTTCTCATTGAATCAATGGTATTAAGTTCACTTGGTGGAATTATAGGCGTTGTAATAGGTGTAATAAGTGCCAAAATATTTACTATAATGACAGGAACAGCAATTGCATATTCTGTTCCGGTTATGTTGTTATCGTTTGTATTTTCTTTATTAGTTGGAATTGTATTTGGTGTTTTTCCAGCAAATAAGGCATCAAAGCTTGATCCTATTCAAGCGCTTAGATATGAATAAAAAGAATAAAGTGGTTGTCCCAAAAGTAAATCTTTTAAGGGGCACCTCTTTTTTGTTTAAAAAAGAAAATCCTTCTTTATGATTATATAAAAAAGATTTTATTAAGTTGATTATCTAATAAAATAGTATTTTAGGTTTCTATTCAAAAATATCAGAATAGTCTATAATTATGGTCGTAACCAAAATTCAACCGTAAATAATGAGAAGCTTGTTGTTTAATTAATAATTCAATGAGGAGGTAAACGACGTGGAAGAATTAATATCAGAATTAGTTGATAATATGAAAGGAAGTTTAATCAATATTAGGCGTGATCTCCACTGTTTTCCTGAGATAGGATGGACAGAATTCCGAACCTCATCTCTCATAGCAGATTTCTTATCTGAATTGGGATTTGAAGTGAAAGTAGGAAGGGAAATAATTGTACCTGAATCGAGAATGGGTGTCCCAGATGGAAAAACGATTCAAGAAGCAAAAGAGCGGGCATTGTCGTTTGGGGCAAATTCATATTGGATTGAGAAAATGGAAGACGGGTTAACTGGTGTAGTTGGCATTTTGGATACAGGGCGTATTGGTCCAATACTTGCCTTCCGATTTGATATCGATGCATTGGAAATATCTGAGGATAAAGGATCAGATCATGTTCCAACGAATCAAAATTTTTGTTCGAAAGTAGAAGGCTATATGCATGCCTGTGGACACGATGGTCATATTGCAATTGGGTTAGGAATGGCACAATTGATTTCAAAAATGAAAGAGAAGCTATCAGGAAAAATCAAACTTATATTTCAACCGGCTGAAGAAGGTGCACGTGGTGCGAGAGCGATGGTTGACGCGGGAGTCTTTGAAGATGTTGATTATTTCTTTAGTGGCCATATTGGAGTTACGGCAACTAAACAGAATCAACTTGTCTGTAGCGTAACAGATTTTTTCGCGTCAACCAAGTTTGATTTAGAACTGGAAGGTGTGCAGGCCCATGCTGCATTAGCACCACATGAAGGTAGAAATGCATTACTTGCGGCATCTACTATTACATTGCAATTGTATGCAATCTCACGGCATGGATTAGGGGATTCAAGAATAAATGTTGGAGTGATTCAAGGTGGAGAAGGTCGAAACATTATTCCAGCACATGCTAAGCTAAAATTTGAAACTAGAGGAACGACCAATGAGGTTGATCAATATATGCAGAATGAATCATTGCGGATCATCCAATCAGTTGCTCAGTTATATGGGATTAAGGAACATACCGAAGTAGTAGGACGTTCGATTATCGCAGACTGTGACGCTGACCTTGCAAATCTTGTATACGATATAGGTTCAAATGTTAAACAAACTAGTGAGATTGTTCTTTCTCAGCCTTTTCTTGCTTCTGAAGATGTAACTTATATGATGAAAGAGGTTCAAAAGAATGGTGGAATGGCTACTTACCTATTATTTGGAACTGAATTGGCAGCGGGTCATCATAATTGTGCATTCGACTTTAATGAAAAAACAATTGCGTATGCAGTTGAAGTTTATGGAAACTTACTTGTACATTTAGCCAGATAATCAACTAGAGAGAGGAGAAAGGAATATGTTTTTTCTTGCATTAATCAGTTCTTTTTTGAATGCAGTAAATGCGTTGTATGCAAAAAAAATTACCATGCAAATGAAGGATAATAATAGCTTTATAGTAACATCATTTCTAGTGGTCACCATTATATTAGGCTGCGTAATGCCTTGGTATTATTCCTTTACTGTTACTCCAGCTACAATCGGTTTATTAATCATTGTGATTATTTTAGATGCATTGTCTAATGTATCATTTTTCTTAGCACTTGGACGAATAGAAGTATCTCAACTAGCAGTGTATACTGCGTTAACTCCATTATTCACGTTTATTCCAAATAGCATTTTGCACGGATTCGATATACATATTTTAATTCCGGTCTTGCTCATTGTCCTTGGTGTATATTTTCTGAACGTACGAGGTAAAAACTTGTTATCTCCATTAGTAGAAATAAAAAAACCTGGGAATTTATTAGGGGTTGCAGCTGCAGTTTCTGCTGGACTCAGCATGGTTCCTACACAACAATTGCTCGTTCATCAATGGATAAATGCCCCTACACTTTATTTTTTCAGAGCGAGTGGGATTGCCCTAATAATCTATTTAATCCATCGTCCGAAAATTTGGTATCCTAAACTGAATATGCACCTTTCGATTCGTGGGGTGCTTGCGATTACCCAATGGATTGCATTGTTTGCAGCCTTAAAGATTGCCAATGGAACGCTAGTTGTAGCTTTAGCCTATACTTCACCAATATTTGCATTGTTTTTAGCAAGAATTTATTATAAAGAAAAAATTACAGCAGCTAAGTTGATTGCCTGTTGCATTACCATTTTAGGAATTTTATTTATTTTAGAGTAGTGGAGGAAACGATGAAAAAAATCCGTTTAGGTTTACTAGGATCTGATGATTCGATTGACGTTATTCAATCTGTAATAAAGGAATACCCTGAATTTGAATGTACCCCTATTATCTATTGGCGAGAAGAGGAAATACCTGATCTTTTAAGTCCTATTGCCAATGATTTTGATATTTGGCTCTTTTCAGGCAAGGTCCCTTATGCCATAGCAAAAAGTTGGGGTGGAATTACCAAACCAATGTTTTTTACGCCACACACTGGACCGAGTCTCTACAAAACGTTGTTACAAATATTCTATCATAACCAGATTGCAATGGAACAAATTAGCTTTGATAACTTCCATTATGATGAACTCAACAGTATTTTAGATGAAGCAGAGATTAAAGCCAATCATTTATATTTGAAATATTATGAAGGAGAAGAAGTTGATGCAAAGGTACTTGCAGGATACCACTATGAGTTATGGAAAAGTGGGAAAACGAAAGCAGCGGTTACATGTCTTCGATCGGCACATATCGAACTTGAGAAAATGGGTGTCCCTGTTTATCGTGTACTTCCTGCTAAGTCGGCTATTGAGTCAGTACTAAATTTAGCACTTCGAACTTATGAGATGTTACATTTTAAAGAAAGCCAAATTGCAGTTCAAATGATTGAGATTGACTCTTATTTTGGTTTGGCGAAGGATACTTTTTCAACTGATGAAATTTACAAAATAGAAATTAAGATGGCAGAGAAACTACTTGTTTACGCTAATAAAGTTCAAGGATCACTTAAATCTGCTGGTCCAGGTAGATATGTCATTTTTACAACCCGAGGGCTTTTACAGGATATAACGAATGAATTTTCTATTATACCGAATTTGGAAGATCTCGAAGAACTAAAGAAAGAAGTCATTACTTGTGGAATTGGAATCGGTAAAACGGCTTATGAAGCAGAAATTCATGCCGGAAGAGCTTTATTTCATGCTAGAGAGTATGGAAAAGGAAGTTGGATGGTTGCTCTTGATAATCAAACGATCGCGGGTCCATTGGGAAGAGAGGAACAAATTACCTATTCTTATGTTTCAAAAGAACTGCAGAAAATAAGTGAACAAACATCTCTAAGTATTTCGACACTTAGTAAGCTAGAATCAATTCTTAAAAAGATTGGAAAGAGTGAAATTGGAGCTCACGAGCTAGCACAGTATATGCAAATCATGCCGAGAAGCGCGCGAAGAATTTTAAAAGAATTAGAGGAACAAGGAATTGCTCAGGTAATAGGAGAGGAAACACCTTATTCACGTGGAAGGCCTAGAAACATTTATAAAATAACCTTGTGACGATAAGTAGATAAACTTATCGTTTTATTATTTTAAATATAATATTCTGAATATTTTCACTTAACAAAATAAATATTTAGTGATATAGTTATGGTCATAGCCATAAATAGACCTAAAATATTAATTTTATAATAGGAGGACAAATGATTAATCAGGATCGATTGTGGAATCGCCTTATGGAATTAGGGTCCATTGGAAAACAAGAGTCTGGGGGAATTACTCGTTTATCTTTTACTGAAAATGAGAGAAAAGCTAAAAAACTGCTTTCTTCCTATATGAATGAAGCAGGATTAAAAGTTTACGAAGATACCGTTGGAAATCTTATTGGACGTAAAGAGGGAATTAATCAGGATGCACCGGTTGTACTGGTAGGCTCACATATAGATTCTGTATATAACGGGGGGAATTTTGACGGACCACTCGGCGTTCTCTCAGGGATTGAAATCCTACAGACGATGAATGAGCAGGGAATCACAACAGTGCATCCAATTGAAGTTATTGTCTTTACAGATGAGGAAGGTGCAAGATTTAGCTTTGGAATGATTGGCAGCCGAGGAATTGCTGGAACTCTCACCTTGGAAGAACTACAAAATAAGGATCAACAAGGGATTACTGTAGCGGAGGCAATGAGCGAAGCAGGTTATGATCCATTATTAATTGAACAGTCAGTCAGAAGTATTGGATCAGTAAAAGCATATGTCGAATTACATATTGAACAAGGTAAGGTACTTGAGAACGATAATTTATCAGTCGGTATCGTTACAGGAATCTCTGGCCCGTTATGGCTTAAATTCATAATTGAAGGTAAAGCAGGGCATGCGGGGGCAACTCCAATGAACGATCGTAACGATGCCTTAGTTGCTGCCTCCCAGATTATACAGCTAATTGAAACTGAATCAGCTAAGACTGGTACAACAGTGGGAACAGTTGGTCAATTGCAGCTGTTTCCTGGAGGAATCAATATAATACCTGGGAAGGTTGAATTTACTTTGGATCTTCGCGATGTAAATGAATCAATTCGTGATGAGGTTGAAAACCGAATAGTAGCAGGGGCAAAAATTTTATGTGAACAGCGTGGTGTAGGATTACAAATTGAAGATTTGCAACGTATTGCACCTACATTATGCTCTAATGAGATTCAAGATTTGGCAAAACTAGCTTGTGAAACGATTGGTGTGGAACCATTTTTTCTCCCAAGTGGAGCTGGGCACGATTGCATGCAGCTTACAAATCTCTGTCCAATAGGGATGCTTTTTATCCGTTCAAAGGATGGAATAAGCCATAATCCAGCAGAATGGAGTTCTAAGGAAGATTGTGCAGATGGTGCAAATGTACTTTATCATACTGTACTTCAGTTATCTAATAATGAATAAAGGGGGATGCAATAATGCAAACAATATCATTAAATAGTTTAGTAGCACAAACAAAAGAAGAAGTAATAAAGTGGAGAAGGCATTTCCATCAGTATCCGGAGTTATCTTTTCATGAAGAAAAAACAGCTCAATATGTGTATGATACACTTCAAACTTTCGGGAATTTAGAGATATCTCGTCCAACAAAGACGAGTGTTATGGCTCGTCTGATTGGTTCTCAGCCTGGCAAAGTGCTAGCAATTCGAGCAGATATGGATGCTTTACCGATCGAAGAAGAAAACACTTTTGAATTTGTCTCTACAAATCCAGGTGTGATGCATGCTTGTGGACACGATGGTCATACTGCAATGCTTTTAGGCACAGCAAAAATACTTACTAGTTTAAAAGACAAAATCAAAGGTGAAGTTCGCTTTTTATTTCAACATGCTGAAGAGTTATATCCTGGTGGTGCCGAGGAAATGGTACAAGCAGGAGTAATGGATGGAGTTGATATGGTAATTGGTGCTCATCTTTGGGCTCCTATGAAACTAGGTACTATAGGTGTAGCTTATGGACCGATGATGGCTGCTCCAGATACTTTCTATCTTACTGTTAAAGGTAAGGGTGGACATGCAGCACTTCCTCATGACACGATTGATTCGATTGCTATAGCTTCCCAAGTTGTAACAAATCTTCAACATATCGTTTCTAGAAATACTGATCCGCTTGATAATCTAGTAGTTTCTGTTACAAAGTTTATTGGAGGTACAACTCATAACGTAATCCCAGGTTCAGTTGAAATCTGTGGAACCGTTCGTAGTTTCAACGCCGACCTTAGGAAATCGGTTCCTGACCTTATGGAACGTATTATAAAAGGAATAACTGAGGCTCATGGGGCACAATACAAATTTGATTATGAGTTCGGATATCGCCCGGTTATCAACGATGAGCAGATTACGAAGGCTATTGAGGAAACTATTCTTGAAGTGTTTGATGAAAAGACTCTCGACCTTATGAAGCCAAACATGGGTGGTGAAGATTTCTCTGCTTTCCAACAAAAGGCACCAGGTACTTTCTTCTATGTGGGAGCAGGAAACGAAGAAAAAGATATTACTTATCCGCATCATCATGCACGTTTTACAATAGACGAGGACGCTTTGGAAATTGGTGTAAACTTATTTGTTCATGCCACATTTAAACTTTTAGATTAATAGAATTATGGTTAAGTAGACCCTTAATTTACAAGGATCTACTTAATCTAAACTTTTATTTTTCTGAATATTAAAACTAATATAAATTTTAAATTGAAAGTGGGGAACAATTTTTGAAAATCTATCATTTATTAGCACTTATTCCATTTATTGCTATTCTGGGCTTTTCATCTTGGGCAAACCACGTTGAGCCATTTGTATTAGGAATGCCTTTTCTCCTTTTTTGGGTTGTACTATGGACAGTTTTTTCAACACCAGTTATGTGGATAATCTTTAAATTAGATTCGGCGAAAAAGGGGGACAGATAAGATGAATAGTGCATTAATTATAATTTTTCTATTTCTTGCAGTATCGATTTTTCTAGGGGTACAAGCTAGGAAAGGAAAAGACATGAATCTTGAGCAATGGAGTGTTGGTGGAAGAGGATTTGGTACTATTTTCGTCTTTCTCTTAATGGCTGGTGAAATCTATACAACATTTACTTTCCTAGGTGGAAGTGGTTGGGCATATGGAAAAGGAGGACCAACCTACTATATCACTGCTTATGGTGCACTTGCTTATATTATGTCTTATTGGTTGCTTCCAAAAATATGGAAATATGCTAAAGAAAATAATTTAATGTCTCAACCGGACTTTTTCGCAAGTAAATACAAAAGTAAAGCCCTTGGCGTTTTAGTTTCACTAGTTGGTGTATCTGCTGTAATTCCCTACTTAGTTCTACAATTAAAAGGATTGGGAAGCATCGTTTCGGAGGCTTCTTATGGATTGATTTCACCAACTTTTGCGATTTGGATTGGTGCAATTTCAGTGACGATTTATGTAATGATCTCTGGTATCCATGGATCTGCATGGACTGCAGCGTTAAAGGATATTATGATTCTTGGTGTTGTTCTTTTTCTAGGAATCTATCTACCTATTCATTATTATGGTGGATTCCAAGCGATGTTTGAAGCAGTTGATAAAGCTAAACCAGGTTTTTTAAATCTCCCAAAAGAGGGATTAAGTGTATCTTGGTTTAATTCTACGGTTCTTCTAACAGCCCTAGGATTTTATATGTGGCCGCATACTTTTGGCTCTGTTTATTCAGCTAAAAGTGAAAACGTATTTCGTAAAAATGCGATTATCATGCCTTTATACCAACTTGTATTGCTTTTTGTGTTTTTCGTTGGATTTGCAGCAATTCTTCAAGTTCCTGGACTACAAGGTCCGGATGCCGATCTGTCCTTATTAAAATTAAGTAAACAATCTTTTAACCCGTGGTTTGTTGGAATCATTGGTGGAGCAGGTGTATTGACTGCAATCGTGCCAGGTTCGATGATTCTAATGGCATCTGCTACTTTAATATCAAAAAATATTTATAAAGTATTTGTACCATCTGCTACAGAAAAGCAGGTTGCAGTTTTAGCTAAATACCTTGTTCCTGTGGTTGCTTTATTCGCAGTATTTTTCACATTTAATGGTGGATCTACATTAGTAACTCTACTTTTAATGGGATACAGTTTAGTTACTCAATTGTTCCCGACACTTGTCTTTAGTTTAATGAAAAAGAACTTTGTAACGAAGCAAGGTGCATTCGCTGGTATTCTTACTGGGGTTGCAACAGTTACTTATGTCACTATAAGTAATACAACAATCGGATCATTATTCCCAGCACTACCTCAATATATTAAAGATTTGAATATCGGTGTTATTGGCTTAGTTGTCAATCTAGTATTTTTAGTTGTTGTTAGCTTACTTACTAAAAATATAGCGGTTCAAAGCAAAAAAGAGATTGTAGCTTAAATATGAATAATTACTCTATAAGGGGTGAAAGGGGGTGATTGCTCTAATCAACCCCTATTTTTTTGTGTAGATATTCTAAAAATTTAGGAGGTTTACGAAGTTAGGTTTTTATCTATGATTTCTTCAAAGTTTTTAAAGTACGTGGAACTTGTTTTATAAATAGCTAGTCCTATAATTGTTCCAATTGTATTTAGTAAAATGTCATCAATATCACATGATCTGTAGTTATAGCCAAGGAACATTCCAATACTAGCTTGAATTAATTCAATTGCAAGACTTAGTGTAAAACCTATTACTATCGTATTTCTGTTTGATATATTAAAAAATAGAATAGGTAATGCAAATCCTAGTGGTATGAATAATAAAACATTACCAGCTACTTGTTTTAGAACAAGTAGAATTGAGCCAGAACTGAAGGTATCTATGATCGATTTAAAGGGAATAAAATTATGAGTATGTCCCAACCGATCTTCTATCATTATTTGAATTAAAAGTTTTTGATAGGGAAAAGGAAAAAAGGTGAAATTAATAAGAGATGTAAAGTAAATACCAAAGATCATCCAATAAAGAAGTTTTAGGATAGTTATTGAACCTTTTAGAAATTGATAGCCAAAATATAGGATAAAAAAAGTAGAAATAATTATGCTAGGATATAAGAAATTTAACAATTAATTGTTCCAGCCTTTCATAGTACCAGACTTAATAAATTAGGGATTCTAAACCTTGAATATTACAACTTACAATATTTAGCTACGTATCCAATTGTTTTTATATCACCTAGAGAATAACATATTTGTATAGTTTTCCTTCATCATTTTTATGTCAAATTTTAGAAACTTATAAATTAGTTCTTATTGAATCTTAAAATAAATAAAAACTCTTCCTAGAAATATAGAAAGAGTTTAAATGCGGAGAGGATTGTTTCTTTATTATTCTATTTTTAAAAAGTTTTGGGAGAAATAAAATTATAAATTAATGTGACCACTTTGAAGAAAGTTTCTAGATTGTTCTTTGTTTATTTTGCTTGAACTAGAGGTGTCCCACCTTGAACAGTAACCCAACCCCATTTTTGGCGTGCATCCATTTCCATTTTCTTTAATAATTCTGGAGTCAGTGAGTCTGATAAAATTTTATTTGATTTAGCATCTGCTTCCGCATTTAGAATTTTTGTTTGATTTTCAATCTTAGCTTTTTCTTGGTCAGCTAATGCCTTTTTTACGTTCAATTCAGAAGTTGCTAATTGTGCCTGTGACTGTGCCATACCTGCGGGAGAACCTACGTGTGTAAATCCAAAAGTTCCGACTTCGATACCTTGTTTTGCAAGTTCCTTATCAAGTGCAGTATTGATTTCTTCAGTAATATCAGCTTGTTTTGAACCTTTAATGTCGTTCCAGCTATATTTGTGCGTAATTTTGTTAACAACATTTTTCATTGTAGGTTTGACGATGTTATTTTTAATGTAACTAATATCTTTTCCACCTACTGATTGATAAAGATTAGCTACGTTTTTAGTTGAAATTTTCCATGTTAAGTTTGTATTAACAGGTAGTTCTTGCTGATCTCCAGTACCTACTGACCATTCTTGATCAGAATTACCACCTTCGTGCTTGTCACTTGATAAAACTAATGATTGTGTATATGTAGGGTATTCTTGTACTGAAACTCCCCAACCAGTCCAATGAAAGCCTTGGGGGACTTCAGTAATTTCACCACTCATATGTTTTTCAATACCAATGCTACCAACACTAATATGGGACATACCGCCTATCGCGTAAATAATACCTCCAACTATAATAACTCCGCCTGCAATCAGACTTCTTAAACCGTTCACTCTTCATCTCTCCCGATTTCTTTTTTAATGTTTTTAATATGATTATTAAATAATCTACCTATTTTGATAAAGACCTTATAAAACAGTAAGAAGAGAACGATTCCAATAATAATAACTAAAATTCCGAATTGATAAAAGAAAACCATTATCATTCCCCCGAATGTGCAAATTAGATTAACTATCTTTCTATCATTTCTTATATGCAATTATAGTTTGATTTAAGCTATATTAATAATTAAATTTTGCTTAGAAATATAGTGGCCTATCAGGCTTCATTGGTAAAATTATTAGCTTTTAACTAAATTACCCCAAATGCTTTTTGATAATTAAAAATATTTCGAGGATAGAGAATTCCTTAGAAAACCACCAGTTAAAGGTGGTTTATCTATTTGAGTAATAATATATTGGCCTATTTAACATACATATCTTCTGAAATTAGCAGGATCAAGCTAGAAAATTCAATAAAATCAAGGCGAAAATAACCCAAGTTTAAATCAAAGGAAAATCAATTTTTATTGTAGAATGTTTCTTTTTATTGGAGTTATAAAATTTGAATTTGGTCTGTTGGTATATAGGAAGGAGATAACATACGCAGCTATAAACGATTTATTCAGTGAAAATCATCATTTAATCAGAAAAACCAATATTGATACTTTTTTTCAAAATTAAAATCACATCAACACTTAATATAATTAAACTAGATCAGGATAAAGAACATCGTAGAGTATGGAGGAAGCTAAATGAAAATTGAACAATTAAGTCATCTTTGTGAAGTGATAGAAAGTGGTTCCTTTACGATTGCAGCAGAGAAATTTTTTATTAATGAAGCTGATATGAAAGAATCAATCATTAGTTTAGAAGTTGAATTTGGCATAAAGCTAATTGAGTGTGACGACGAATCTAAAGTGGTGCCTTCATTTGAATGTTTACAAATTATTTCACATATAAAGGAAATCGTAAGGAATTGTCGAGAAATTGAAGAAGAAATTAAATCCTTACATAAAAAATCTTCTGTTAATACAATGTATGATGTAAGTATGTTTTAACTCTTTCTAATAAAGCATTTTCAATATATAACCAGATCATAATTTATTTGGTCTTTTTAGAATAATTATTACTTTTCATATAAACGTCAAAAAGAAGGCTACAAATTCAGTAGGCTTCTTTTAATTTGTCTCATATATAATTTTCCCTGTTCTAGAAGTATCATAATCTCCTAAGGAATCAACCTCTGATTGAAACTGATTTGAAGATAAAATTTCTGTGACAATTCTGATCAGTCGTTCATTTGCCGGGGTTTTTAAAATAACGAGATCATATTGTTCTGTTATGAGTGGTATAAAATCAATTCCTACAATTTTAGCAGCTTTTTCAATTCCGACTCCAACATCTGCTACCCCAGTGGAGACAGCGGAGGCCACACTTAAATGATTGTTTTCTTCATGTTCATATCCGTTAATATTTTTAGGGGAAATCTTATTGATACGTAACTGTTCATCGAGGAGAATTCGAGCACCTGATCCTTTCTCTCTATTTACAATCTGTATATCTTCACGTTCTAAATCTTTCCAAGAGGTTATCTTTAAAGGGTTACCTTTTTTAACGTATAAACCTGCTTTCCTAGATAGTAAATTGAATAAAATAAATGAATGTCCCACTAAAATTTTCTTAAGATATGGTAGATTATACTCTCCTGTATCTCCGTCAAAAAGGTGAAGGCTAACGATGTCACATTCTCCATTATACATAGAAATAAGACTGTTTAAGCTTCCAGTAAAAGATCTTAAAGATTTATAGGTTGAGTTTTTCTCGATCTGTTTACCGAGCATATCTAAAACTAAATCTTGGCCACTAATAACAACATGGTTTGTTTCTTTTGGATCGCTTCTGCGAGGTTCAAAAACAGAGGCAGGTAATGTGGTTTTTTGATTTGTTTTATTGTTTTTTATGTAATTGTCCAAGTCATTTGCTGCTATTCTCATCTGTCTTCCTACACGGAATACAGGTAATTCACCTTTTTTGACAAGGTCATAAATGGTTAATTTCGATACTTTTAAAAACTGTGATACTTCTTCAATTGTATAGGAAAGTTCCGTCGTCATTTACATCCCTCCATTTTCTATTTTAACCCAATGCCTTTTAAAAAGCATATTCCTAGTAAATTTAATGTAAATATTAAAATTCTATTTCTTATTTAGTTATAACTAAATATAATTAGATATAACTAGATATATTTTATAAATGAAAGGTAGATGAAGGATGAAAAAGATTTATTCTTTAATAGTGTCGATGATGTTATTAGGACTAATTCTATCTGGGTGTTCATCAAATGAACAAGCTAAAAAGTCAACAGCTCAGAAACAAGAAGTTTCTCAAAAAAATGTAGAATTAACTATTTCAGCAGCTGCTAGTTTACAGGATGCACTAAATGATATTAAAGCAAACTTTGAAAAGGCAAATCCTAATGTGAAAATAAACTTTAACTTTGGAGCATCCGGAGCATTACAACAACAAATTTCTCAAGGAGCACCAGTGGATCTTTTCTTCTCGGCTGCAGAGGACAAATTTAATAATTTAGTAAAAGATGGTCTAATTGAAGAGAACCAGGGAAAAGATGTAGTTGGAAATGAACTGGTTTTAGTTGTACCAAAGGATACAAAAAAAGAAATTAACTCTTTTGAAGAACTTACAAAAGCAGATAAAATTTCGATCGGTACGCCAGACGCGGTACCAGCAGGACAATATGGAAAAGAAACTTTGGAAAATTTAAATGTATGGAAAGCAATTGAAGGAAAAGTAGTATATGGTAAGGATGTTAGACAAGTACTTTCTTATGTAGAAACAAATAATGTGGACGCAGGGATTGTATATAAAACAGATGCGTTGACATCGACAAAAGTTAAGATTGTAGCAACAGCAGCTGACAATACACATGATCCAATTATTTATCCGTTAGGCGTAATAAAGGATAGCAAGCAACCTAAAGAAGCTAAAAAATTCTTTGAATATCTTCAAAATGATGAGTCTATGAAGATATTAGAGAAGTATGGGTTTAAGGGACTAAATTAACTTATATTAACTGACATTAGTTTTCGAAATGAGCCGATTAGTTGATTGGTTCATTTTTCTTTTAGTAGGAATGTTAGATTATGAAGTATTAGTTAAAAAATACAAAGATTCAAATGTTCTATATAAAGAACGTTTAAGTAGATTTGTTAAACTTATTTAGAAGGGGAATTTTAGGGGGGAGGGCATTACTTAAAATAGAAAAAGGAATTAGCTAGAAAAATTATATCAAATAAAATCCTTTTATAAGATAAACGAGAAAATATAAAGCCGTATAATTAAAAGGCTAGTGCATGTATTCCTTTATTGTTATATTGAAGAGTTTTCGGTCTCTTTTCCCTTTTTGACCAATTAGCCAGTACCAGCTCTGTCCAATATAAAAAGAGTTTGATACAAGCTGTTCAATATACTTTGATATAATTCCATTGATTTTTTCTTTTTCAATTTTATTTTTTATAGACAAGGCGATGACAAAATAGGATTTATCACTTTCAAATTCAAGTAATTGAAGATGATATTTACCACCTTTTTTTTCATTAAAATCATTTAATACATGATCTATACAGTTTCGGACGTCTATTTTATATTTAGCCGCATCGTTCCAATTTGATATAAGAGAGTCATATAATGAGACTGTTAAGATGTAATATGATGCATAATCTTTAGGATTAAATTTTTGTTTCTCTCCTGTAAATGGATATAAAGGTGGAACAACAAATTTTTCATAATCAGCAAAAAAATCTTCAGTCATGTTTAATACCTACTTTCTAGTTTGAACAAAAGTTTACTATATCGAATCTTAATTTAGTTTTTCCTATTCTTTCCAAAAATAGACACAAGTGAAAGATGATTTGGATTATGGAAAAGGAAGTATAAGATTTTTAGTAAAAAGCAGAGTTGAGAAATTCAACTCTACTTTCACGTTGTTGAAAAACAACCTNNAGGAGTAGAGTGATGTTGATTTGGATCCTCTGCTTTTTTGTTTGTTTAATCCGATAGCCAATGGGATTTTTCAATCTATTTAGCTTTATAATATTTGAAGCGAGAATACTAGTGAGGTAAAATCACCGTTCGCAAAAGCATCATTACAACTGTAGAACATGACATCATTTTCCTTTTTGATTCTCATACCAGACTGAAAATCATGGAATCCCACCATTCGTTCTTCTTCCCATACATTAAAGACATTTAAAAAGCCACTAGAGCATTTTAAGGTCAATTCTGATTGAGTTTCACTTCTCCATATAATGACTGTTTTTTGTTTTTGAGCATCGTTGATTGATATTCCATTTTCTGATATGAATCCGACACCTTGATTTCTAGGAGAATTTGAACTTAAAAATTTCAACTTAATCACTTTTTCTTCATTCATTTGAAATACTTCGGTATGAATTGTTTCATCAGATTTTACAGACTTGTTAGTACTATACACTTTTTCTTTTACTAGTAACATTTTCACTTATCTCTCCTGTTAAGTTATTTTGATCCCCTAATGTTAATTTTAAAAAGTAACATAATCCTAAACAGGGGATACAGACCAATGCCATACCTAAAAAAGCAAAAGATGGAGATATAGAGTAGAGGTAACCACTTACTAATGTTAAAATACCGCTACCTAAACTTAAACCTAGAGCTGCATAAATTCCATGAGCAAAGGGGAAGTACTTATTTTCAATGTTTTCATCTAAGTATTTCACAAAGGCATATTGAGTAAGCCCAAAAGTAATAGAATGTAAAAATTGAGACAATACAAAAACTGAAATACTGTTAAAAGAAAAGATCAATACCCATCTTAATATGGAAGCACTTATACTAAACAGTAATAAAACTTGTACAGATCGTCTTTTAAATAGAGAGTCTGATATATAGAAGAAAGCAATTTCGGAAATTACCGCAATGATTAAGATGAATCCTGTAAAACTTGTTTTTACCCCAATATTTTTCAAAAAAAGGACAGCATAACTATAATATGCTGCATGTGCAGCTTGAAGGGTGACACAGATCGTTAATACGATTAAAAATGTTTTTGATTTAAATAACTTAAAAAATGGCACTTTATTTGAAGCTATTTTTGTTTTTAAAGGTATTGGAGCTTTAATGGATGTAAGGAAAGAAAGTAGAATACATCCAAAAATCAAAAGGTAAATAACTACATTTTCACTTTTTAAAGATATTAGTATTCCAGTTAATGATAGAGTAATAATATAGCCAATCGAACCATATGATCTACTCTTTCCATACTCTATTTTACTTTCCCGAATAAGGATAGATGCCATAGACTCATACATAGCTAAAGGCATTGGATAAACAAGGCTTAGTAAAACTGTAATAAAAGCTACAGCAATTAAACTATTAAACGGTATTAATATGATTAATAACGTAACAGAAATTAAGGAAACTACTTGATTTAATCTTGCTAAATTTAAGTATCTACTTATAAAGGGAAATATAAAAAAGGTTGTAATCGACCTTGTTATTAATCCTAAAGCAATGATAAGTCCAGCTTCATCAGCTGTAAAACCTTTACTTGTTGTTAGCCAAGCAGACCAATAAGGCACGAAGATTCCGAAAGTGAAGAAAAACCCAAAAAACTGTAAAGACATCCATCTTTGATCGGTCATTAGATTCCTCCTGTTTCGGAAAAGCTATTATTTTGTTTCATAATAAAATCACGCATTTTTTGAAAACAATATTCAGTAGCATACTGATCATAATTAGAAGTTGATTGATCGGTAAAACCATGACTTCCTTCTATTTTAATGACTTGGATCCTATCTTTTGTTTTCAATTCACTTATGACAATTTCGGGGTCAAATGATTTTTCTTTCGTTGGGAATATTAGTAAGGTCTCACATTTTGGACGAACCTCTAAGTAGTCCCTAATCCTCGAACCATAAAATCCAATTACTCCATCAAATAACCCGTCATACTTACTGCATAACCATGCAATCGTTGCACCTATACTAAAACCCAAAATATACAAATTAGCACATTTAGTTCGAAGTTCTTTTGCAAGAGTGATAATTTTATTAGTAGCTAACTCAAACCCAATCTCATGAATAAAATGCTTATAAGCTTTGTTTTCATCCCTATAGCAATAGTTCTCTATATTACCTAATAAATTTGGACAGACAACTGTAAATCCCAACTTATTTAAACTGTCGCAAATATCTTTTATATGTTTGTTAATTCCATAAATTTCGTGAACAACTAAAATGGTGGTATTATGAAACTCACAATTATTCAATTTTTAATCACCTCTAACTTAGAAAAAATAGGAATAGAATTTTGTTCTATTCCTATCAAATAACCTAGTAATACTAGATTTTTACTTGCATCTGAATCATTCCAGTGAAAGTAGGGTTTGCAGTCCATTCTGGATTTTCTAAATCATATAATGAATCGATTGTAGGAAAACGTGTTATTACTTCCTTAAGAATCTCCATAATCTCTACACGAGCAAAAGCAGCAGCTATACAAGTATGATAACCTCCACCGAAAGCTACATGACGGAAACCTGTTCTACTTATATCCATTTTGTCAGGATTTGCAAATACTCGCTCATCTCGACCAGCAGAAGCTAAGAAGAAATAAACAGAATCATTTTTCTTGATTTGCTGTCCATGTAACTCAATATCATTTGAAGCATGTCTAACAATATATTGGATTGGCCCTTCTAGTCTCATTGTTTCATCTAATACTTTTGGAAGAAGAGACATATCTTTTTTAAGCATTTCTAGAACATCTTGATTCTTAAATAGAAGATGTAATGTATTACTTAACACAAATTGAGGAATTTTATGTCCACCGAAAATTAAGTGCATTGTTTGAGCAATTAATTGATCATCAGTAAGTTCACCATCTGCACCAGGAGTCTCAGAGATTAATCTACTTAATAAATCATTTTTCTTTTCTTTTCGTCTTTCCGCAATTGCATCTGAAAGGTATGCCCAAATTTCTCTTACACTTCCTCTAACTTGTTCACTAATTTCTTTACTAGGAACATGAGACACAACGAAATCTTGCATAAATAATGCGATATCATCAGACCACTTAATGAATCTGTCAACTTCTTCACCAGGAATTCCTAACATTTTACAAAGTACCATCGCAGGAATAGGGTGTGCGATCTCTTTTACAAAGTCAAATGAACTTATGTTTTTTTCAAGTACTTTATCAACGATTGTAGAAACAATTTTCTGAATTTCAGGAGCAATAAGTTCGATTTCATTAACTAAAAAGGCTCTGTTCATATAACCTTTTAATTGTGAATGAACTGGGCGATCATTATAAACCATCCAAGTCTTAATGATATCGATTATATCTTTAAAATGTTGATCTTCTCCTTCAGCGAGATTACTCATTTTATTCGGAATTACATTACTTGAAATAAATTTATCTCCTAGTAAATTCTTGGACACATCCTCGTACCTAGTTATAAACCAAGATTGCATTTCTTCATGCCAAAAAACAGGTGCATCATTTCGTAATCGTTCATATAATTCGTATCTGTTTTCATAATACTCTTTACTATTTAAACTGAACTGCTCGACAGATTGTTTTACATTTATACTCATGTTATTTCCTCCTGTTATACTACAATTATTTTTTTACTAGATTTACTTACAAAATCTACAATCTCCATATCACTTAAATGACATATTACGTCACAAACAAAACGTGCTCGCTCAGTATGGCTAGACATATTGATTAATTTTTGTAAGATTTCCTTATCTAATTTCAACAAAGAATCCTCACTAATTAAGTTAAAAAGATAATCGTAGGTGAGCTGTATATTATGAGTAATCTTTTTATCTATTTCTCTATTAACACTTCTTTCTAAGAAACATTTCTTTGTAATTTGATTTAATAGAAAAAGTTTTAATTCATTTTCTATTGGAAGATTCAATTTACTATACATTGGTTGTGCATAGTTTATCTTGATCACTAATGAATCTATAAAATCATGAATAATAGATTGTAGTGGATCCGATGTGAACTTACAGTAATTTTGTAAAATTTCCCCAAGTATATTATTTTTAATGTCTTCCATAATCTTTGGAATGAAATAAAGTAATTCAGATCTACTAACTTCAGGGAAAAAAAGGATTGTCTCCTCTAACATCGCGCCTTCAGTAATATATTTGTTAAGTAATTGAGCAAATCTATTTTCTCCATAAAATAGAATTAAATCTTTTAGATCTGAAAGGGAATAAGATAACGTATCTGCTATGTCTACAATCGATTGCTCAATGACATTTTCTTGATATGTCAAAAATAAAGGTTCTAAATAGTCTGTCATATACCCGTAATAGCCTTTGATTAAACCGTTATATTCTTCTCTAATTAAAGGAATATTGGTTTTATATTTCATTAAGGCTGTAATGGTTCTGAATTTAAAATTATCGGAACTAGTTACTAAAATTTTAATGCTCTGTGCATTTGATTCAAATCCACCCATTTTTTTCATCATTTCATCTAGCGCTCGTTCACCGGTATGTCCAAATGGTGGATGACCAATATCATGAGCTAGACTAATAGCCTTTACTAAATCTTTATTTATGGGTGTAATGTTATTCTCTTGAAAATAGTTATTAAGATGTTCCACGATTAAGCCTGAAACATGGCATACGTCAATAGTATGAAACAAACGATTATGGCAATGCTCTGAGTTGGGAATTAACTGTGTTTTTTTTGCTAGTTTTTTTAAATGGGGGGATTCTAAAACTGCATTAAAGTCATGTAAGAACGCAATATTAGCTTCTTGCGTTTGCTTGTCAGATAATCTTAGGTGGTCAAAAGTATGATACATGGCCTTATACATATCAATAAACCCCTTCTATAAACAATAATTTAAGAAAACATTTAAATGACGTAAAAAAACCAAGATAAAGTAGGACGTATTCTCCACTAAAGAGATAAGTCCTACTTTATCTTGGTTCGCAAAAAAGTTGAAATTTTTAAAGGTATATAATGTCCTTCAAATAGGTGAAGAAGAGCGCACTTTTAAATAGTCTAAGGTTATTAGAGTATTTAAAAGGATCTATTCAAAGTGACATAGTTATCCCTTATTAAATTCAGCTTTTTTTACTAAATAAAGTAAAAATTACCTCGTAGTCTAATTCTTAACGGGAATTAGGTAGAGACTCCCAGACCATATCTCTGGGTATATACGAGCTAAAATACATTTATGGTAAATAGTGGTAAAAATGGAAATAATAACCTGCAGGATTATCATTTAATATATTACATTCAATCAAATTAAATATCAACACTATCCCTATGAGGATATAGTATGAAGTTTTTTTGGTTAATTACAGATATTAATAGTTAAATATACCGAATTAAACTGGGCTTTTAGTGAACGATGATTCATTTTCGATATTGACAGTAAATTTAGTGTGTAATAGTATAATAATTAATTTTTAAATATTAAGTATTTTTAGAAAAAAAGATTTAGTTAATACATAATGGAAAGATGATAGTAAGATTTCATCCAAAGGTTTGAGTTATGTGTAGTTACTGTGTCCTTAAAATGAATAGATTGCTAATTTAGGAGGAGTAATAATGAAAGCGATTACTGAAGGTGCTTTATTATGGGAGCCAACTAGGCAGCAAATTGAAAATGCTGGAGTTAGCCATTTTATGAACTGGCTCGAAAATGAAAAAAATCTATTTTTCAATACACAAAGTGAGTTATGGAAATGGTCTGTCGATGAATTAGAGTCCTTTTGGGAAAGCGTTTGGAAATATTGTAATGTAATTTCCCATGCACCATACGATCAAGTTCTTGAAGAGCGAAAAATGCCAGGCGCAAAATGGTTTACCGGCTCTAAAATTAATTATGCAGAACATGTATTTCGAAATGATAAGGGAGACCAACCTGCATTAATTTTTCAATCAGAAATTACTCCAAAAACAGAAATAAGTTGGAAAGAGCTTAAGGAAAAAACAGGTTTGGTCGCAAATTCTTTAAGAAAATTAGGTGTTAAATCTGGGGATAGGGTTGTAGCATATATGCCTAATGTCCCTGAAACGATCATTGCCTTTTTAGCTTGTGCAAGCATTGGAGCGATTTGGTCTAGCTGTTCACCAGATTTTGGAACGAGTAGTGTAATTGACCGATTTAAACAAATCGAACCAACTATTTTATTTGCGGTGGATGGTTATTCTTATAATGGAAAAGTTCAAAATAGGTTATCAAGTGTTGAAGAACTACAGTCTGAATTACCTACATTAAAGAAGACAATTTTAGTACCATATGCGAATTTTGATGAATATAAAATAGAAAACGAAATAGTTTTTTGGAATGAATTATTAGTGGGAAGTAGTGAACTTACTTTTGAAAGTGTTCCTTTTGATCATCCATTATGGATACTATTTTCATCGGGAACAACAGGATTGCCTAAACCAATTGTACAAAGTCAAGGTGGAATATTAGTTGAGCAACTTAAGACCTTAGTAGTCGAACAAGGAATAAATCAAGATGATGTGATTTTTTGGTTTACTACTACTGGTTGGATGATGTGGAATCAATTAGTTGGAGGATTGTTATCTGGCAGTAGGATATTATTGTTTGATGGAAGCCCTTCTTATCCTAGTCTACATGTTTTGTGGGACCTTGCAGAAGAAGTAGGTGTAACATTCTTTGGGACAAGTGCAGGATTCTTAAGTGTGTGTGAGAAGCACGCAATCAAGCTAAAAGATAGACATAGTTTTTCTAAATTAAAGTCTATTTGTTCAACAGGATCCCCACTATCAGTCGAAGGATTTTCTTGGGTATATGAAAATATAAAAGATGACATCTGGCTTGTTTCAACTAGTGGAGGTACTGATGTTTGCACAGCGTTTGTTGGAGGTTCACCGATTCTTCCTGTTTATGCTGGAGAGATTCAAGCTCGTTCATTAGGGGCTCATGTACAATCTTTTGATGATGAGGGAAAATCAGTAATTAATGAAGTGGGGGAATTAGTGATTACATCTCCTATGCCGTCCATGCCGCTTTATTTCTGGGGTGATTCGAATAATGAACGTTATCTAGAAAGTTATTTTGAAGTTTATCCAGGTATTTGGAGGCATGGAGATTGGATTAAAATTGATGAAAAAGGTAGTTGTGTCATTTATGGGAGATCAGATTCAACCATAAATAGACATGGAGTGCGTCTAGGTACAAGCGAAATCTATCGAGTTGTTGAGTCAATTGATGAGATAATGGAAGGTTTAGTGATCGATCTAGAACTACTTGGCCGTCAGTCATTTATGCCATTATTTGTTGTACTTAAACATGGTGTTGTTTTGACAAATGAATTAAAGAGAAAAATAAAAGAAGAAATTAAATATAAAGTTTCACCACGATTTGTCCCTAATGAAATTTATGAAGTTGATCAAATTCCAAAAACATTGAGTGGAAAGAAATTAGAAGTTCCAATTCGTAAAATATTATTAGGTTTTTCTCCTGAAAAAGTAGTCAACCAAGGTTCGATGGCTAATCCAGATTCATTAAAGTTTTTTATCGGGTTGGCACAGGTTTTAAATGGACAAATTTGAAATTAATCTAGAACGTTATCTTCATTATGAGATAGCGTTTTTTTATGCTCTGTTAAGGTAGATTGTTGATTTTCTTATTCAACTAACTGGCAGTTTAGTTGAACAAGGTCTTATTGATTTTTCGGCGAATATTAGTTATGAAGAGTATATAATTGAAGACAACAGGGTGGTTATTTTGAAACAAAAAACTAATTACACAGCATTTTATCTTCTTTTAGCATCAATTATTGTTGGTGCACAATTTAGAGAAGATTTTAAAGGAATTCCAGAAATAATATCATTTGTAAGTTTTACTTTAATTTATCTTTATATCTTTTTTCTAAATCGCAAGACTTTAACACTGTTAATTTTGTGTGTTGTTTCATACATAGCTTTTGCTACTAATTATACATTTTTCCATTTTTGAGTTTCAAAACCTTATACAACTAAAGCATGCTTTAGTTGAACAACTTGATCGGCTGAAAAAGTCGATTTTTTTTATGGAACTAACTGGCAGGATAATTTCATAATGATTCAGAACCAACGATAGATAAATTCCAACAATAGATCAAAATATGTTATCGTTTAAATATGATTTTTCTAGAGTAGAAAAATGAGAAAGGTGTGCAGAAGTGTGAACAAAAGAATATTTTTGAATTTATTTACTGTGACTTTACTATTTGTATTTGTGGGTTGCGGAAAAATCACTGAACAGACTTCGTCAGAAAAAGTGCAATCGAAAGCGAGCACGGCTTCTAAGACTGTTGAAACCAATAAGAGTACATCTGACGGAGACACAGAAAAACCAACGAGTGATAGTGAACCTAACAAAAGTGTTCCTGCATCTAGCACTTCAAAGGCAACAGGTACAACGGGTGGATTTGATTACAGCAAATATACCCTAATTGTAGTAAACGGTGGGGATATGTCAGGAGATAGACAGCCGAATGTTAAAGTAGATGTTGGATTTGGAGAGCGAGAATATTGGGCGTATACAAATGAATACGGTCAGCTAATACGTGTTGAAGCGAAAAAGATAACACTTCAAAATTCGAATACTGATCATGTTTTGTCATCAGGTAGATACTACGCTGATGAAGCAAATGTTCCTGGTACAGAGAGTCCGACCTTGGATAAAGGGCATGTGATTGCTGACTCACTTGGGGGAGTCTCAAACGCATATAACATTACACCTCAGAACAGTAATCTCAATAGGCACGGTGATCAAGCTTACATGGAAAAAGTGATTCGAGATGCAAGAGGTTGTACTGATTTCGTAGCAGTAATTCGATATCCAAATACTAAGACGCAAATTCCTAGCCATTATAAATTCACATACAAAATTCAGGGTAGATACATTACAGATGAATTTGACAATGTAAACCCAGATGAAGTGAACAAAAATTTAAGGAAAACGACAGGTAAGAGCAGTACTCCACCGAAGACAGTCAATGTACCTGCAAACAACACGAAAAATAGTAATGAAGATATTAGTAAAGTGGATACCAATCATAACGGAAGTGTTACGATTGCTGAAGCCAAAGCTGCTGGCTTTAAAATGCCAATTACGCGCGATTCTTGGCTCTATAAATATATGGATGATCGAGATGGAGACGGCTTAGTAGGCGAATAAATGGCGTCAATAATAAGCGTTATCAATTCTATTATGCCATTTGCATAAACAAATGATTCACAAAAGAATGTATCAAAAACATAGTTGCCTCATTAAAACAATACCCCTTTAAGTATGCTTAGTTATGTCAGATTTTATTTAAAGGGGTATTATTCCAACCAATGAAAGTTAAAGTTAACATTCTTGATTGATAATTTTACCTTGTTCAGTCAGTTTAACAAGAGCCGCATATCCGGTCCCTTTTTTTATGACAGTCGCCATCCCTTCACTAACAAGTATATTTAATGTTTTTAGGTCGTCTTTGTTTAATTTTGTATATCGGTAATAACCATCGCCAATTTTGTGAATTAATCTTCCTTCTCTTGTCATTCCTAAAACAGTAGTCATATTTTTCCCTTCTTTCGAAAGTGTTTGGATTTAATGATTACATAATTATCGTATATTGTTTGTGTAAATTTGTCTGTGTATAATTTGTGAAATATCTAACAATCTTATTTAGGATTATTTGTAATAATTGGAAGGATAAACATATTTTCATCTCGACATACTATTTTTGTGTCTAATAAATGGAGGTGTGTTGGTATGTCGTTTCAAAATCGTGGTATCGGACATCCTGAACATCAAGATGATCCAAATAAATTACATATCGTCGCAGTACGAAAAAATGGCGATGGTGATATTACAGATGTAAAATTTCAAAATGGTGAAATAGTCGGGATTGAGCAAGCAATTGCGATGGCAGAACTTGAACAAATTGAAGATGTGAACACAGGTCTAACTCGTGGAGATAATCCACATAAAACACTTCGTTCTTATCCTGATGGTGATCCTACAAATAATTTAAGTAACTTACCTACTTTTTAAAGTCCATACACTAAAAAGGTGCACAAGTCTGTGCACCTTTTTTATTTCTGAGTAATTCATGAGAAAATGGAAAATTTAATATTAGAATACATAAAATACCAGTAAAGTAGGGAGCTAATTTGAAAAAACCTTTTTTATTTCTTTCACTAGTGACTTGTTTGTTAATCGGAAATTATTTAGTTGCTTCAAAAAATACTGTGAAAAGTGAAAGTAATTCTTCCCTTATCTATCAAAATGAGAAACCCGATAAAGCCTCAGAAGCTCTTAGAGCATTAAATATAAAAAAAGCAAAAGAAGGAAGAACGACATCATTAGAGCAAAAACGAATCGAAATTGAAAAACAAATAGTCCCAACTCCTTCAAATATTAAAATTAAGGGAGATAATATTGAAGGAACAAAAGTGGAATGGTTAATTCCGGATGGATCTTCAGAAGATAAGATTGTTTTTTATGTACATGGCGGAGGTTGGTCTAGAGGTGGGCTAGGTTTTTCAAGGAATTTAGGAACAATCTTAGCTAGAGAGACAGGTTTTAGGGTACTAACGATACAGTATAGACTTTCACCTGAAAATCCATATCCAGCAGCTTTAACCGATGTTGAAAAAGTTTATAATTATTTAGGAAAAAATTATGGTCCCAATTCTAAAGTTGTTATCGTTGGGGATAGTGCTGGTGGTAATTTAGCATTTGCTTTGTTAAATAAAATAAAATCTTCAAATGGAAACGATCCAACAGCTGTTGTAGGGATTTCTCCAGCGACTGACTTAACGAAAGAAAGCCAATTATACACTTCAGATTTTGATAGTATTCATGCAAGTTATCATGGAAATGATATCAATATTGTTGATACATACGTAGGGAATAATAATCGGAAAAATCCTTTAATCTCACCACTTTATGGTGATTTAAAAGGTTTACCTCCAATGCTTATTCATGTCGGGGCAAGGGAAGAGTTAATCGATGATATTTTAGCATATGCGGCTAAAGCAAATTCTCAAGGCGTAGAGGTTACATGTAAAGTTTGGAGAGGAATGTTTCATGATTTTCAGTTAATGGACAAGGCTTCGAGTATCAGTAAGCAAGCGAACGCTGAAATTGCACAGTTTATTAAACGATACTTGGGGAATAGATAGTGAAAATACAAAAAAAGTAAGGTTTACTTTGGCCTTACTTTTTTTATGTCGAGTTTGAATTTAAGAAATTTGAAATTTGATCAATATCTCTTTGTGTAAGAACAGGGTCAATTGTAATGATTGGGTGAATGATTTCCCCTTCAAGCAAGAAATCAGAAATAATAAATTCAATGTTTAGTTCATTTATAATTGTTGATTCAAACTCACCTAATTTAGGAAGAATAAAATCAATTTTATGTCCAAAAGCAGTAACCAATTTCGTTTCAATATAACGATGAACCCCTGGACCATTACTTGTTAATAATAAAACCTTCTTCCTTGATGATGAGAACTTGATTTTAGAAGCTTGAACATTTAATGCAACTTTCGCAATTTTATCTCTAGTAATTTCAGGGTGTGAAAATTTTTTCGTCCAGATTTGTAAGGCTTTTGATACATTTTTAAATAGGTCTGAATACTGATTTTTAACATAACGGTCCATTGAATAGGATGGTTCTTTTTTATCGATTGAGTATAAAATGAACGAGTATCTTTGGAATTGGTCATGTAATGTGTAAAGAAACTCCTCGTCTTCATCTAACGATATACCTGTTTTTTCCTTCAATAGTTCTACTAAGTGATAGAGTTCCTTAAAATACCTTGTTTCTTGATTTTGATATAAATAAAGAAATTCATTTTTTTCCATGTTGTCAAAACTATAATATGGAAGGGTTGATATTAATAATGAAAACGCAATTCGTTCATTCATACAAATATGTTGTATATATTGATGTTCTAAATGATTACAAATTTCATTAGCAATTTTAAAAAAATTTGATTCTAAAATCTTGTTGATTGATTGATCAGTTAATTCAAGTTGCATTTTTTTATCGATTCTATATAACATCGTTCCAAGTAAATAGACGTACTTATTGGCAGTAGAAGGATATAGAAATAATTTAAACTTTTCAGTTGTGTCCAGTACAACTTTTTTTATATCTTGAAATGAGAATGCTTCAAATGGCCATTCTTGATCATCCGAATAAGCCGATAAAGCATCTAGTATATCACCACACAATAGCCGAATTTCAAATTCTCTTCCTACAATTTCTAGCGGGCCACGTTTTAAAGTTAAATGGTAGGCACCCAATAATTCCTCAACTCGATCAAGTACTGAATAGACAGCTGGTTGCTGTGTATAAAGCGCATTTGCTAATTCTGCAATACTTTTAATTTGAGTAAATTGTATTAGCATAATAGCTTGAAAACTCAATGAATTTTTTACGTAAAGTGAACGAATTTCATTAATCGATGAAGAAATCGGTTTATTAATATAAATTCCTTTACCTTTTATTGTTTCAATTTGCCATCCTTTTGGTAGATGTGTGTTAATTGCCTGTAAATCATTTCGAATTGTTTTTTCAGTACAAAGTAACTCATTTGCTAATTCTTCTGTTTTAAACCACTTATCTTGTTTACTTAAAATATTAATTATTTGTAATTTCCGTTTAGTTGATTTATCCATTCAAAATCTCCAAAATTTTGTCCAATTTATTACTATTATTGCTTTTAATGTTCCGTCTTAATTCAGAAAGTTTATTTCATCTATTGGAAAACACCTTTTAATGCGATTTTTAGAGTTAAATGTGAATTTTTATTGAAGACAGGATATTATTTTTACCTAAATCAAAGGTAAAAAACATCATGGGAAACACTTTGCTCCAGCGATATAATGACATTGTTGAAACAAAAAAATAATTTTTAAGGAGTAAAGTGAAATGAAATTTACAAAAGTCGCGCTTTTTAGTGTAATAGGGATGTCATCATTAGTTGGAGCTGCTCACTCAACTTTTGCGGAGGTATCGTCCGTTGGTAATTCAAAAGGGTCGATTACATTTGTTGCTGGAACAGGCCCAGTTACACCTGTTGATCCTACAAACCCAATTGAACCATTAGAACCATCAGGTCCTACTGATCCAACAGATCCACCAACTGGAAATGCTGGTTCATTAACATTAGATTATGTTTCATCCGTTGATTTCGGAGTAAATGAGATTTCAAATAAAACAGAAGTTTATTCAGCTAAATCCAAAAAGCCATTTATTCAAGTTTCGGATCGCCGTGGTACTGGTGCTGGATGGTCTGTAACTGCTAAAGCAAGTAAATTTACAAATGGAACAGCAGATTCTCTACCTGGTGCAATCATTACATTTAAAAATGGTTCCGTTATATCTTTAAGTACAAGTGGATCTCCGGTAGCAACTGAAACAATTGCCTTAAATACAGACGGAAGTACAGCATCACCTGTTGTTTCCGCAACTCCAGGTAATGGTTTTGGTACATGGGTAACTCGTTGGCTTGGGCCAAATCCAGAAGTGAATGATGGGGCATTAAATGATAATGTCACTTTGACGATACCAGCAGGATCAGCAACGATTGGTAATCATGAGGCAACTATTACATGGACATTAACGGATGCTCCGGGTTTATAGTAGTTAAATTGAAAAATAACAATTAATGGAATGAATTTTATATTTTTTGAATCTATCAGATGAAACTTTTTTATATGTCTTATAGTGAAAAGATATAAAGTTTCTATTCTAAAGGGGGAAGACAAAATGGATCATTTACGGCAAAAATTATTGCTAATTTTTTCTGCTATTCTGTTAACTTTATCGTTCATCCCTCTAGCTGTAAAAGCAGAAAATACTATCGATTTTTCTGTAAAAGCAATCATTCCAACAAATCAAATTGATCATCTGAAATCATATTTTGATTTAAAAATGTCTCCAGGACAAAAACAGGATCTTAAAATTGAGGTCTTTAATAATAGTAAAAAAGAAGAAACAATCCAAGGGAATATTACTTTTGCAACGACAAATGATAATGGACTGATTGATTACTCTGAATCGAATAGTAAGGATGCAGATAAAACTTTAAAGTATCCATTAACTAGCTTAATAAAAGAACCTCAAAAAGAAGTTGTTATTCCACCAGGTAAATCAAAGGTAGTGTCATTTTCGATTACAATGCCGAAATATGAATATAATGGAGTTATTTTAGGAGCAGCCCACTTTAAGAAAAAGATCGATGAAACTGAAAAAAGTTCTAAAAGTGAGAGCATTAATATAAAAAATGAGTACGCATATGTGGTTGGAATAAAATTATCGGAAAACACAAAGGAAGTCGAGCCTGATCTACATTTACTTGATATTAAACCTAAATTAGTAAATTATCGTACAACAATTGCCCCAACAATCCAAAACAGCGAATCCTCCATTGTGAAGGATATGAGCATAGATGCGCAAATCTTTAAAAAAGGTTCCAATAAAGTTTTATATAGTTCGAAAAAAACTAAGATGAGCATGGCCCCTAATTCAAATTTTGATTACGCAATCGATTTAGAAAATAATCCAATTGAACCCGGAACTTACCGATTAAAGATGAAAGCGATCATCGGAACTCAAGTATGGGAATGGGATGAGTTATTCACGATTGGAAAAGAAGCAACAGATTTGAATAATAAAGCAGTTGAAATAAAAAATAATCATTATTGGTTTTATATCGGAGGCGGATTATTACTTTTAATAGGGATCATTTGTTTAATTGTTTTTCTAAAAAGAAAGAAGGAAAAGGTCCCATCGAATAATAATGAATGATTTTTTGAAATAGTAAATTGTATTAATCCGATGCCTTAAGAGATTACTCTTAAAGTGATTGATATATTGATAAATTAAAAAGGCTCATTTCTACATTGAAATGTTGCCTTTTTTTATTAATATGAAATGATTTCATTTCTCAAGAAATTGATAAATTGTTTTTCAACCTTTGATAATATTTTCTTTTTTGAAGTGATTACTCCAAGTTCTGAGTTTATCGGTTCATAATTAATGATATCGATTTCAACAAGTTCGCCATTTAATACATATGGATGGTTTTTTATAGAAAAATTTGGTCCCCAAGTTATAGCACTACCATTTAAAATTACTCGTAATAACTCTTCTAGATGGTTGGAAGAAAATAAAATATCTAATTTTCCTATATTATGTTGGAAGTTATTTGTAAACCATCTTATATAATCACCGTTATATAGGACGAATTTTTGCTGAAGTATTTCTTCAGGTGTTATTTTTTTAGAAATGGCAAAAGGAGAATCTTTTTTTGCATATACTTTCATCTTTCCATTTACTAATTCTTCGTAATGAAACTCTTCTAATTCTTTCGCAATGCCTTCATAAAGGCAGATGATTCCTATATCTATTTGATTTTTTTTAACGATTTCAATTGTACGTTCAGTAGTGCTTTCTAAAATGTTTATATGCAAATTTGAATGTTGGCTTTTAAATTCCACTAACGGCGTTAATAAGTAATTAATAAATGCAGGCACCATTGAAACGCTAAGTTCACTAATCTGGGTATCCTTACTTTTCTGTGCTATTTCTTTTATTTCTGTATATTTTAAGAGGATTTCTTGTGATTTTTCTACTATTTTTACCCCGTCTTCTGTTAAGCTAGCTCCTAATCTAGAGCGAGTGAAGATTTTTATTCCTAGCTCTTCTTCTATTTTGGTGATCGCTTGACTGATACCTGACTGACTTACATGAAGATTTTCTGCGGCGATTGAAATCGAACCTGTTTTAGCGACTTCTACTAAAATCTCTAGTTTTTCTAGATGCATTATATTGACCACCTTTATCTTTCATTCAAGAAACAAAACTATTTCAATATAGGGTTTTTATTTCGGTTTTTATATTACAAATCGTGAAGATATATTTAAAAAATGTAAATTTACTTAATCATTTTGCAATTATAGAATTGGGTTTAACTAAAAGTATAATCTAATTTTTCAACTTGAGTCTAATTTAATTGAAAAATAATACTTTCTAATGTTGAAGCAAAACATACAATTTTTCAAGCGCTTTCTAAAATTTAGAAAAATTTACATTAAATGATACATTTTTGTTCAATTTGAACGTTACCTAATATAGAGGAGGCTGATCATGCTAGTAGGGGAAATCATCAAATATTATCGAGAGAAAAAGGGAATTAGTCAATCTACATTAGGTGAAGGAATTTGTGGTAAAGCGTATATTAGTAGGTTTGAAAGTGGAAAAGTTACATTGTCTCCTGAAATTATCTACAAATTAGCTAATAAGTTAGAAATTGATATAAATAAAGAAATTGAATCTTTATATCTTATTGAAAAGCACTTAAATGATTGGAATCAGGCAATCATTATGCAAAGAACAACACAAATTGAAGGAATTAAAATAGAGTTAGATCAAAATCCGTTTATTATGGCTTCTAAACATGCGGCAAACTATATGCTATTAACTGGGAGGTATTATCTTTACAAAAATTTGTTTAAAGAAGCAAAAAATATAATTGAGAATGTAGAAAAAGAGTTTCAAACGTTATCTAATTATGAAAAAAACCTTCTTCTACACATTAAAGGAATATACTGTATCAGTACATTTAGAACTGCCCAAGGTGAAGACAGTCAAACTGCTGTGAATTTATTAAAACAAATTAATATAGCAGAGTATAATAATGAGGAATATTACTACCACTTAGCGCTAGCATACCATCATGTAAAGGCAAAAGTATCTGCTTTTACATATGCCAAAAAAGCTCTTCAATTTTTTAATCGAACATATAATCATGTGAGTGCTATGAATGCTCAAATTTTAATGCTAATGCAATTCGATAGTAAAAGTGATATTGATTTTTTAGACCTAGTTGAAAACTATAAGAATTTAATACACAATTGCTCGATATTAGGTGCTCAAGAAAGTAAAAACAATATTTTATATAATCTAGGAGAAGAGTTTTATAAAAGAGGGAAATATGAACAAGCTGTTAGTTATTTTGAACAAGCTTTTTTACTAACTGATAAATCTTCAATAAAATATATAAGACGTTTATATCATTTTATTGAAGCATGTTTAGATGGAAAGTTATTGAATAAGGAAACTATTTTAGAAAAAATAGAAACAGGTACGAAATTAGCAAAAAAACAATGCCCAATATATTTCAATCTTTATAAACTATTAGCATTGAAATGTAAAAAAAATCAAAGTCAATTTTATCAATTTTTAGCTGAAGTAGTCGTTCCACAGATTATAGCAACTAATAATACTTCATTTTTTGAGCAATATGGAAAGATGTTATACAATCACTATGTCGAGCAAAAGGAATATGAAAAAGCGATTGAAATAGACCAAAGCTTTAAATTGATGATTCAGGTGTTAAATTAAAAGTCTTTAGATAACGAGATCTCGTTATCTAAGGCTTTTTTTATTATCTAGGAAATTGAAATTTATCATAAATATTAAATTTTGCTCTCAATGTTTATAAACATTAGACAAGAAGTTTGTCGAAACTCGCTAAAATTGTTCTATAAACCCAGTAATAAAGGCTCGCTATAACCCGATTGATAAAGAAATGAAAATTCTCAATAATGAAGTTAAATAAATAGACAAATTGTTTGTTTATTTTTGGGGAAATAGTACAGAGTTTTATCAAAGAAAGTCTAATTTTGTACTTCAATGTAGAAATCTACCTTGTCGTAAATTTACTAGGAGGAAGAGAAATGGGGAAAAAGACAGAGAAAAAGTTTTTAAAAAGCTTTACCGTTTTAGCTTTAACATCGAGCTTTATTCTAGGCTCGCTTGGACAAGTAACATCTAGTACGAAAGCAGCAAGTCCAAGTAAAGCAGAAGATATTTTAGCAAATTTATCTTCTGAGCAAAGAGCGGCTCTTGAACAGCTTTCAACAAATGAACAAACAGG
Source organism: Bacillus sp. AFS029533 (assembly GCF_002585125.1). Taxonomy (NCBI): domain Bacteria; kingdom Bacillati; phylum Bacillota; class Bacilli; order Caryophanales; family Bacillaceae; genus Bacillus; species Bacillus sp. AFS029533. The sequence goes on from NZ_NUQC01000008.1 coordinate 73,519, forward strand.
TCTTCAAATTTCTTCAGATATTAATTTAAACTCTTCAGAACAAACAAGTGTTATTGTTGAGTTTGCAAATAAACCTGCTAAAGTTGCTCAAATTGAAGCGAGTGTAGAAGGTAAATCATTAACTACATCTGAAGCAGCAAACTTAGTCGATCAAGATCATGAGACATTTGCTAAAGATGTTGGTCAAGTATTAGAAAGTGGCAAAACTAAAAAAGTAGATTATACGATTAATCGTTCATATAAGAATGCCTTTAATGGTGTTTCGATGAGTCTACCGGCAAACCAAATTAAAAATCTATTAAAATCAAAAGCTGTTAAAGCAGTATGGAGTAACCGAACTTTTTCAATTGATCCTCCTAAGGAAAATGATCAATTAAAAGCGGATGAAGCAAATGTTTCAAACTATACACCGTATGACGGATTAGATCGTTTACATGCAGAAGGATATACAGGTAAAGGAATTAAAGTTGGAATTTTAGATACAGGTATTGATTATAACCACCCAGACTTGAAAGATGCCTTTAAAGGTGGATATGATTTTGTTGATAATGATAATGATCCAATGGAAACAACATACGCTGATTGGGTGAAAGCAGGTAAACCTGGCACTGCTAATGGAGCTGATTACTATACAGAACATGGAACGCATGTTGCCGGAATCATTGGTGGCCGTGGTGTAGCCAATAGTGAGTATAAAACTGTTGGAGCAGCTCCAGAATCAGAAATTTATTCTTACAGAGTACTTGGACCAGGTGGTAGTGGAACAACTGATGCAATCATGGCCGGAATCGATCGTGCTGTAAAAGACGGTATGAATGTCATTAACATGTCTTTAGGTGCAACGTTAAATGATCCTCTATTTGCGACTTCAATTGCGGTAAATAACGCAGTTTTAAGTGGAGTTACTACAGTCATTGCGGCAGGAAATAGCGGGGATCAAATGTATACTGTAGGTGCACCAGGTGCTGCAGCATTAGCTTTAACAGTCGGTGCCTCATCCATTGCACTTGATATTTATCAATATGCAGGCATTCAAGATGGTAAAAACTACACATTAAGACAGTTAGCAAGAAATTATAAAGATGATTTAACGACATTAAAAGGTAAAACATATCAGCTTGTTGATGTTGGATTAGCTAACTCATGGGACTTTACTGGAAAAGATCTGAACGGTAAGATTGCGTTCATTAAACGTGGATCAATTGCATTAATTGATAAAATCAAAAATGCAAAAGTAGCTGGTGCAGTCGGCGTAATAATGTATAACGATGAAACAAATAAGGCAGAAGGTCCAATTCAATCATTTCTTGGTGAATCAGTCGATGCGATCCCAGCTTTCTCTGTCACAAATGATGAAGGAAATACGATTTTAGCAGCAATTCAAGCTGGTAAAACAGACTTTACATTTGGTGATTTTACGAAATTAAAAACAGCTTCAGATGAATTAGCACAATTCAGTTCTAGAGGTCCAACTCGAGTGAACTATGACATTAAACCTGAAGTAACTGCTCCTGGAGTATCAATTCTTTCGACAGTACCATTCTATGTCAACGATAAAACAGTTGATGGATCAAAACCGGAAGATTACAAATACGCATATGAACGTTTATCAGGTACTTCAATGGCAACACCATATGTAGCAGGAGTATCGGCATTATTACTTCAATCAAATAAAGATTTAAAACCTGAAGATATCAAATCAATTTTAATGAATACTGCAGATCCACTTTCAAAGGCTTATAGTGTATTTGAAGAAGGTAGCGGACGAGTAGATGCTTATGAAGCAATCCACTCTAATGTTGAATTAGAAGTAGTTGATAAAACACCTACGATTATTGATGGAAAACAAAAATCAATTCAAGAATTAACAGGTGGAATGAGCTTTGGTTCATTTGGATTTGATGATCAGGATATCGCTGATTCACGTACTGTTACTTTAAAGAACCGTAGCGAAAAAGGAAAAACATTTAGTGTAGATGTGAAATTCCAAACTGGGTTAAGAGGATCAAAAGACGCAGCTCAAAATAATGTAACGTTATCCGGTCCGACATCTGTAAAATTAAATGGAATTAGCCAAAAATCAATCAAGTTCGATTTAAATATTCCAAAAACAGCTGAAAAAGGCACATATGAAGGATATATTATTTTCACAAATACAGGGGATCCTACAGAAACGTATCAAATACCGTTTGGTGGACGTGTAGTATATGAAGGCATTGATTCAGTAGACGCATTACCAATGTATTCATCCGATACAGCTTGGCCGGAAAATGCGTGGCCTTTCGAATCATTTTCATTCTCATTAAAATCACATATGAAAACATTAGATATCATTTTACAAGACCCTACAACTGGTGAAGACCTAGGATTAGTAGGTTCGTTGTCTCCGATTACATTGAATGAAAATCAAACTTATTATGTTTCAAGAGGATTTACTGGAACATATTATCCATTTACTGGTGATTCAGCAAAACCGATTAGCTATCAACCAGAAATTGCTCAACCAGGACGCTATAAAATTAAGTTGGTTGGATCAAATGAACAAGGAAAAACATTTACAAAATCAGCTGATTTCATCTATGACCTAGGTGCACCAACTATGACTTCTAGCTTTGATTCATTGGATCAAAAAGTTATTGAAACGAATGATAGTCAATTTGATTCAAATGGACAATTCTTATACAATTTTAACATTAACTTAAATGATCCTGAAACAGGAGAAGCTAGTAAACTAGGTTTTCCAGTTGATCAATCAAACAACTCAGTTGTAACATTCTTTAATAGTCCATGGCCAAAAAATCCTGTTCAAACTGATAAAAATGGAAATTACACTGATCAACTTGTAGTTAGAAAACAGTCTGCACCTTTACAAGTTCAGTTTTATGGAATGGATTATGCAAGAAACTTTACTGGAAATGCTTTTAATATGTTAAGAGTTGTTTTTGTGGATCACAATTTACCTTATTACTATTTAAAGGCAAATAAACAAATTGTAACAACAGGAGATACAGTAAATTATAGTGTTCGTTCAAATAATATTAAAAATTTAAAAACAAGTAAAATTACAATACCGGTGGATCCTAACCTTGCTTCAATTGAAAATGTAGTTGTGAATGATGCAGTAAAGCAATATGGAGATGCAAAGGTGTCAGTATCTACAGCACAATCAGGAAGTTACTTAAACTATACAATTACGTTCACTTATTTAGGTAATAAAGTATTACCAGAAGACTTACAATTATTTAATTTCGACCTTAAAACGGCTAAAAAATTTACAGATGGTGTTTATGGAGGATCTGCTTTCAATTGGTATACAATGACAGCCTCTACGACTGATCAATCAGATGTAGTGACTAATAATGTCTACTCTTACATGGAAAGTATTAAATACAAACCAACATACTCAAGATTAGATGGAACAATACGAGTTGAAGGTGCAAATGACCCAACAACAGGTCAGCTAAATTATGCGCTTAATCAAAGTGCAATCGGTGCGAAAGTAACCGTTACTTCTTATGATGGAAAAACAAGTGTTAGTGCGCCGAGTTTCAATAAGAGCGGGCAATATATCATTGATGGCCTAAAAGCTGAAGCAAATCCTTATACGGTAACAGTTGATGTACCAGGTCATTTCACTATGAAAAGACAACTTGTTTTATCTAATAATGTACGTGGGGAAATCGTAGGAAAGAGATTAGCTTGGAATTTACCAACTGCCGCAGCTGGTGATGTAAATAAAGATAATGTGATCGATATTCTAGACGCATTAGCAGTCCAAACATATTGGGGAACAAATAAAGCAACTGCAGATTTTAACTTTGATAAAGTAGTAGATAAAAAGGATATGGATTACATTGTTAAAAACTTTGGATTAAAAAATCCGACAGTTTCAAATGCGCCAAAAGCAAAAACGGCTTATAAAGGCATTACGTTGGATGATGTATTAACTCAATTAGGTTTACAATAAACAAAGGTTGAAGAGAAGCTAAATATAGGCTTCTCTTTTTCTATTAAGATATGTCTAGATGAATTGTTTTCTGCTGGATTAGCTAAAAAATCTTGAGATCAATCAAGAAAATATGTGAAAAATTTATGCAAAGCTAATCTATAAAAATATAAGAAAAACTTATCAAATTAACAGAAGTTTATAAACTTTTTATTCGAATTTTGTCGAATTGTGTATAAAAACGGAGTGAACATTGAATTAATCGATTAAATTTAACCCGATTGAGTATTTTTAGAATATTTTTAATAATTAAATATAAGAAGTGCTAATGAAGAGCGATGAAGGAATATAAAGACTACTAGTATTTTAGATTCAAAATTCCTCTACCATTACATACTTCAACTTTAGAAATATACTAAAAATGGGGGAAAAGTAAGATGAAAAGACCGGGTAAGAGTAAACTTGTAAAAAGTCTTTCTGTTGCAGCATTATCATCTAGTTTTATTTTAGGATCATTAGGTCATGTAACAAATGTAACTAAAGCTGAGAATGCTTCAACAGCAGAATCAATTTTAGCTAATTTAACTTCACAACAAAGACAAGCATTACAAAAGCTTACAGCAACTGATCAAACTGGCCTTTTTCTAGATTCAGATATTAATTTAAATAGCGAAAAGCCTGTTTCAGTTATCGTTTCATTTAAGCAAAAACCACAAAAAATCGCCGTATTAGAAGCAGCTTTAAAGGGACAAGCTTTATCTGATGCAAAAGCAGCAAGTAATGCGAATGCAGATCATACGACTTTTAAAGAAGATTTAAGTTCTTTATTTAAATCAAAATCGGATGGTTCTTATAAAATTAAACGTGAATATAAACATGCATTTAATGGTGTTGCCTTGGAAGTGCCTGCAAACAAACTAAACGAACTTATGAAATCAACAGCTGTACAAGCGATTTATAGCGATGTAACTGTAAAATCAGAACTTCCAGTTGAAGGAAAAGATTCGTCTACAACTTCATCAGGTAAGGGAATGGCTGATGAGCGATCTTACCTAAAAATTGATAAATTACATCAAGAAGGATACACAGGTAAAGGAGTAAAAGTTGCGGTAATAGATACAGGCGTTGATTATAATCATCCAGACATTAAAGATGCATATAAAGGTGGATATGATTTCGTAGATAATGACAATGATCCGATGGAAACAACTTATGCTGATTATGTAAAAGCTGGTAAACCATATGGGGATTCAGGGGCTGGAAATTATGTAACAGAACACGGAACACACGTATCTGGAACAATTGTTGGACAAGGTAAAAATGAAAGCGAAGATGCTACAACAGGTATTGCGCCAGACGCTGATTTATACGTATATCGTGTACTAGGACCAGGTGGAAGTGGAACGACAGATAATATCATCGCGGGTATTGATCAAGCAGTTGCAGATGGTATGGATGTTATGAATCTATCATTAGGTGCAAATTATAATGACCCTCTACTTGGCGAAAGTATTGCGATTAATAATGCAGTATTAAATGGTGTAACTGCAGTAGTTGCTGCTGGAAATGCAGGGAATAAGATGTATACGTTAGGTTCTCCAGGTACGGCAGCTTTAGCGTTAACAGTTGGAGCAAGTGATGTTCCAATTTCTACGATGTCTGCGAAAGGTAACATTGATGATGTATCGACTAATTTACGCTTAATGGCAAGTGGCTATGGAGACGATATTTCAAAATTTAAGGGACAAACTTTACCAGTTGTAGATGTGAATCTAGGAGAAGCATACTATGGAAAAGATGTAAAAGGCAAAATTGTCCTAATGTCCCGTGGAACTTATACAATGGATTCTAAAATTGCTGTAGCTAAATCGCAAGGTGCTGCTGCAGTTCTGATGTACAATGATAATCCAACAGAAGGATTTATCCCAACTTACTTTGGAGAAGGTGCTAACTTCATTCCATCTTTCTCATTATCAAATGCAGAAGGACTTGCATTAAAACAAAAGCTACAAACAGGATCTGTTAACTTTACGTTTACAGACATTGGAGAAGCAAAAACTCAAGGGGATACATTGGCAGATTTCAGTTCTAGGGGACCTGCAAGATTAACATACGATATTAAGCCAGAAATTACAGCTCCAGGCGTGAGTGTATTATCGACAGTGCCAGGCTTTGTTAATAACCCAGTTAATCCAAATGATTATAAAAACGCATATCAGCGCATGTCAGGAACATCGATGGCTACTCCATTTACTACTGGTGTGGCAGCCTTATTAAAACAAGCTAACCATAATTTACAACCAGAAGATATAAAAGCGATTTTAATGAATACAGCTGATTCATTAAGCAAACCATATAGCGTGTTTGAGCAAGGTGCAGGACGAATTGATCCATACAATGCAATTCATTCAACAATCGAAATCAAAGTCCAAGAAAAAACACCAATGATTGTTAATGGAAGAGAAAAACAAATCAGTGAGGAAACAGGAGCACTTAGCTTCGGTAATGTAGCATTCGATAACAATGATTACTCTGATTCACGCACTGTTACATTAATGAATAGAGGAGAAAAAACGAAAACATTTGATGTAAAAGTAAGTTTCCAATCGGGTCTTCGAGGCTCAAAGGATGCAGCAGCAAATGGAGTAACTGTACAAGCACCTTCATCAGTTACCTTAAAAGGGATTAGTCAAAAGAAAACAAATATTACATTGAATATTCCAAAGACAGCGGAAAAGGGAATCTATGAAGGATATGTAACTTATACAAACAAAGACAATCCATCTGAATCATATCGAATTCCTTTTGGTGTACATTATGTAGAAAAAGGATTCAATTCGTTTAACCTTACTCGTCAGTCAATGTCAACTGATAGAAATACTTTAGCAAGTCCATTATTTTATCCATATTTAACGGCTAAATTTACATTGAAATCTCATATGAGAAGCATTGATGTTGTATTTACTGACGCGGTTACAGGCCAGGACTTAGGTATTACAAATTCATTCGATGGTGTTGCTTATGATGAAGGAGTAGAATACACAATTGCAGCTTCTGTTGGAGCGTATTATCCATTTACTGGTGACCCAAATAATCCAGTTAGTTCAAAACCTGTTCTACCAAAAGAAGGATTATACAAAGTAAAACTAATTGGGTATGATGATGCTGGTAAAGCATATACAATTTCACAAGATCTTTTAGTCGATAATACAATGCCAAATAAATTTGATGTAAAAGTTGATGGAGAAAAAGAAGGAAATCCATTTATCGAATATAAGGTAGACCAAAAGTCCGTCCCGTTTACTGCTTCGATTAATGATAAGTCAATTGAGTTAATGAAAGCAGCAGGTATGAAAGCAGATCAATCCCAAAACACAATAGGATATTTCTATAATAGTCCATGGTTAAGTGGAACTCTTAAATTAGATGAAAATGGAAATGCTCAAGATGAAATCGAAATGGATCCAACCCAATCAATGTTATCATTCCGATTCATCGGTGGAGACCAAGCAACGAATATCTATGGTGATAAGCAATATCTTTTTGTTAAAGAAGGAACTCCGTATGTTTACGGTCAACCAAGTGGCAAAACAAGATCAAACAGAGTAATTGCACATCCAGGTGATACAAATACGATCACACTTACTGCTAATAATGTGAACAAATTAAAACAAGCAGGCTTTAGCTTTACAACGAATACTGCTGATACAAATATCGTAAATATTGCATTAACTCCTGAGGCACAAAAGCTTGGTGGACAAATGAACGTTACAACGACTAATCCAACAAGTGCAACTGTTAAATCAGATATCAATATTACATTTGACGGTTCTAAAGAGGTATCTGGAGATCTTCCAATGGTTGATGTAACGATTAAAATTCCAAAACTAGCAGATCCGATTCCTAGCTCTAGCTTTAACTATGTAACTTCGACATTTACAAGTATAGATAATACAGTGACTCAGCCATTTACTTATATTGCACCAATTGCAATTCTACCAAATATCTCAAGTGTGATTAGTTATATTCACCCAGAAAGCTTCCAAAATGCTGATGGTACTATGAAGCTAATTGATTTCACAAAAATAGGAGCGAATGTAACGATTGTAGATAGTAAAGGAAAATCATATCATGCAATAATGGATAAAAGAGGACAATTTTATGTATCAGGATTACCTGTTACTAGTGATGAATTTACTGTAATTACTGATATTCCAGGTCACTTTACAACATCTGGTACGTTTGACAATGTATACAGTATAATGGATGGTTTCATGTATGGTGTTAGTAAGAGAATCGGAACAGAAAGCGTTGATGTTGCAACTGCAGGTGATGTCAATAAAGATAATGTCATTGATATAAACGATGCATTAGCAATTGAAACATACTGGGGAACAAACAAACGTTCAGCTGATATCAACTTTGACGGAACAGTTGATGCAAAAGATTTTGCTTATGTAGAAAAGAATTTCTTAAAACAAAACCCAGCTGTAGAAAATGCACCTAAACCAGTGAAGCGTTATAAAGGCAAAGAACTAGCAGATATTAAGAGTGAGTTAGGTATTCAATAAGCAAGTAAGTTTTTAGTAGAGTAAGAAATTTATAGAATAGTGAATAAAGGTTGTCTCATTAGTCAGCGTACTTTTGAGGCAGCCTTTTTATTGTTTAAGGTTCAAATATAAAAAAATTTCTAAATCTATTAAACTAAAAAGGTCATTAAAGCTATGAAAGTATAATAATGTGCCAAGTTTTTGTGGTGTTTTTAGTAGAAACTTGTCGAAAAAGAACCTAAAATTGTAAAAAGCATTGATTTTATTGACAGTTAATAACCCAATTGTAAATTATTAGAATATTCTAGATAATTAGTTTGCAAAGGAAAGATTTAATGAAGAGTGATATCGAATATAAAAACAAATCATTTTAGATTCATATTTCCTCTCACATTAAAAACTTTATTTTGATAACTAGAATATTTGGGGGAAGAGTATGTTAAAAAGAACGGGTAATAGTAAACTAGTAAAAGGCTTATCTGTAGCAGTTTTATCATCTAGTTTTGTATTAGGTTCATTAGGTCATGTATCTAATATAACGAAAGCTGAAAATGCTTCAACAGCAGAATCAATTTTAGCTAAATTAACTCCACAGCAAAGAGAAGCATTGCAGAAGCTTTCATCTACTGATCAATCAGGACTTTTTCTAGATTCAAGTGTGAACATAAATAGTCCGGAAACTGTTTCTGTTATTGTTTCATTTAAACAAAAGCCACAAAAAATTGCTGTATTAGAAGCAGCTTTAAAGGGTGAAGCTTTATCAGAGGAAAAAGCGAAAATTAATGCAAATGCTGATCATTCAATGTTTAAAGAAGATTTGAGCTCTTTATTTAAAACAAAAGCTGATGGCGACTATAAAATTAAACGAGAATATAAACATGCTTTTAACGGGGTAGCTTTGGAAGTCCCTGCTAATAAGCTACAAAAACTAATGAAATCAACAGCAGTACAAGCTATTTATAGTGACGCAACAGTTAAGTCAGAACTTCCAGTTGAAGGAAAGGAAGCAACATCGAATTCAACTGGTAAAGGAATGGCAGACGAGCGTACTTATCTTAAAATTGATAAATTACATCAAGAAGGTTATACAGGTAAAGGAGTAAAGGTAGCTGTTCTTGATACTGGTATTGATTACAACCACCCTGACATTAAAGAAGCATTTAAAGGTGGATACGATTTCGTTGATAATGATAATGATCCGATGGAAACAAGCTATGCTGATTGGGTAAAGGCTGGTAAGCCAGGAGGAACTTCAGGTGCAGCAAGTTATGTAACGGAACATGGAACGCATGTATCTGGAACAATTGTGGGTCAAGGGAAAAATGAAAGTGAGTACGCGACAACTGGTATTGCTCCAGACGCTGACCTTTATGTATATCGTGTATTAGGACCGGGTGGAAGTGGTACAACTGAAAATATCATTGCAGGAATTGACCAAGCAGTTGCTGACGGAATGGATGTTATGAACCTTTCATTAGGTGCAAATTACAATGATCCACTACTTGCTGAGAGTATTGCGATTAATAATGCCGTACTAAGTGGCGTAACAGCAGTAGTTGCTGCTGGTAATACAGGGAATAAAATGTATACATTAGGATCCCCAGGAACTGCAGCTTTAGCGTTAACAGTCGGAGCTAGTGATGTACCAATTACAACAATGTCTGCTAAAGGTTCAATGGATAACGTATCTGCTAATTTACAATTAATGGCAAATGGTTATGGAGATGACATTACAAAACTAAAAGGACAAACTTTACCGGTAGTAGATGTAAATCTAGGAGAAGCATACACTGGTAAAGATGTTAAAGGCAAAATTGTTTTAATGAGCCGTGGTACTTATACATTGGATTCTAAAATTGCTGTAGCTAAATCACAAGGTGCAGTTGCGGTTTTAATGTACAATGATAATCCAACTGAAGGATTTATTCCAAGCTACTTAGGTGAAGGTGTAAATTTCATCCCATCATTTAGTTTATCAAATGCTGAGGGTCTTGCATTAAAACAAAAATTACAATCAGGCTCAGCTAATTTTACGATCTCAGATATGAGTGAAGTAAAAACGCAAGGAGATACTATAGCAGACTTTAGTTCAAGAGGACCTGCTAGATTAACATACGATATTAAGCCAGAAATCACTGCACCAGGTGTGAGTGTGCTATCAACTGTACCTGGATTTATTAATAATCCTGATAATCCGACAGATTACAAAAATGCGTATCAACGTATGTCAGGTACATCAATGGCTACTCCATTTACGACTGGTGTTGCAGCCTTATTAAAACAAGCTAACCATAGCTTACAACCAGAAGATATAAAAGCGATTTTAATGAATTCAGCAGATTCATTAAGCAAGCCATACAGTGTGTTTGAACAAGGTGCGGGACGAATTGATCCGTATAATGCAATCCATTCATCAATTGAAATTAAAGTACAAGAAAAAACGCCAATGATCGTTAATGGAAAAGAAAAACAAATTAATGAAGATACAGGAGCGCTAAGCTTTGGGAATGTAGCTTTTGATGGAAAAGATTATTCAGATTCGCGTTCTGTCACATTAATGAACAGAGGCGAAAAGACGAAAACATTTGATGTAAAAGTTAATTTCCAATCGAATCTACGCGGTTCAAAAGATGCAGTAGCAAACGGTGTAACAGTACAGTCCCCAGCATCAGTTACGTTAAAAGGAATTAGCCAAAAGAAAACAAATATTACATTAAATATTCCTAAAACAGCTGAAAAAGGAATTTATGAAGGATATGTAGTTTATACAAATAAAGATAATCCATCTGAAACATATCGAGTCCCATTTGGTGTACATTTTGTAGAAAAAGGATTCCAAGACTTAAGTATTACTCGTCAAGCTATGACGACTGATCGAAATAATTTAAATAGTCCATTATTTAATCCTTTTTTAAGCGCTAAATTCTCATTAAAGTCGCATATGAGATATATCGATGTAGTTTTAACTGATGCAGTAACTGGTCAGGATTTAGGTATTATGAATACATTCGACGGTGTTTCATTTGACGAAGGTGTACAATACACAATTTCAGCTGGACAAGGCGTCTACTATCCATTTACAAATGATGTAAATAATCCAATTAGTTCAAAAGCAGCTTTAGCAAAAGAAGGATTATACAAAGTAAAACTAATCGGCTATGATGATGCAGGAAATTCATATACGATCTCACAAGATTTATTAGTTGATACGACAATGCCAAATCAATTCGATATACACGTAGAAGGTGAAAAAGAAGGAAGTCCATTTATTGAGTATAAAGAAGATCAAAAGTCAATTCCGTATACTGCTAAAATCACTGATAAGTCAGTTGAGATCATGAATGCAGCGGGCATAAAAGCAGACCAATCTACGAATACAATTGGTTATTTCTATAATAGTCCTTTTATGGGTGGAAAACTTGAATTAGACGAAAATGGAAATGCTGCCAAAGATGAAATTGAAATGGTACCAAGTCTTGCAACGTCATCACTTCGATTCATTGGAGGAGACTTAGCATCAAATGCATTTGGTGATAAACAGTATTACTTCGTAAAAGAAGGAACGCAATATGTTTACGGCCAACCAAATGCTAAAACTAGATTAAATAAACTTATTACACATCCTGGCGAGACAAATACAATTACACTTACTGCTAATAATGTAAGCAAATTAAAACAAGCGCTATATAGTTTTACGACGAATATTGCTGATACAAATATCGTGGGTATTACATTAAATCCTGCAGCGGCGAAACTTGGTGGACAATTAAATGTGACAACGACAAATCCATCTAGTACAACTGTTAAATCTGACGTTAATGTAACGTTTGATGGTTCAAAAGAAGTATCAGGTGATCTACCAATGGTTGACGTGACGATTAAAATACCAGATATGAAGGATGTATATACTACTTCTAGCTTTAGAACAGTTACATCAACTTTTACAAGTGTTGATAATGTAATAACGAAACCATTTACTTATATTGCACCAATCTCTATTTTGCCAAGTTTCTCAAGCGTAATTAGTTATATTCACCCTGAAAGCTTCCAAAATGCGGATGGAACTCTGAAAAAAGCAGATTATACAAAAATCGGTGCAAATGTAACAATTGTAGATAGTAAAGGAAAATCTTACACAGGTACAATGGATAGCATTGGACAGTTCTATATTACTGGCTTACCGGTTACGAAGGACGAATTTACAGTAATCACAGATATTCCTGGTCACTTTAATACGTACGGTAAATTTGACAGAGTTTACAACACGATGGATGGTTTTATGTACGGAATTGGTAAGAGAATCGGTACAGAAACTGTAGACAAAGCAACTGCAGGAGATATTAATAAAGATAATGTAATCGATCTTAATGACGCGTTAGCAATTGAGACATACTGGGGTACTAACAAACGTTCAGCTGACATCAACTTTGATGGAACAGTTGATGCAAAGGACTTTGCATTTGTAGAAAAGAACTATTTAATGCAAAACCCAGCTGTAGATAATGCGCCAAAACCAGTGAAGAATTCAAAAGGTAAGACAATTGATACGATTAAAAGTGAATTAGGCATTCAATAAACGAGCAAGTTTTGAGTAAAGTAAGAAATTTATTTAACTGTTAATAAGGGTTGTCTCATTAGTCAAAGTACTTTTGAGGCAGCCTTTTTATTGTAATAAAAAAGGGATGTCTCATAGTTAAAATTCCAACTGATGAGACATCACCTTTATTTGTATTTGAATGCTAAAAAATTATTAAAAGGCGAAGCAAAAACAAAAACCATTATTAATCGATCGTTGTCCAATCTTGCGACCATTTCATTAATTCCTTAATTACTGGTTCTAAAGCCAGTCCTTTTTCTGTCAAAGAATATTCGATTCGAACTGGAGTTTCTGGGTAAACATCTCGTTTTACAATACCTGCTTGTTCTAAATCCTTTAGTCTTTCTGAAAGGACGCGCCCACTAATTGGCAAAGTTGATTCGATTGTACAAAATCGTTGTGATCCAGAAAGAAGTTGAAAAATTATAAGAATTGCCCAGCGTTTACTAATTAATTCTACGCTTTTTTCAAACCGAGGGCATAATAAAGAAAAATCCATTTAAAACCACCTCACCTATATCCATATTATAACTAAATTTGTATTAATAACAAGATTACGATACATAAATTTATTACTTGACGTAAGTTTATTACTAAATTAAACTTACTTACATAAAGTAACTAAATAATTTTTTTAGAAAAATAATAAATGTCTATAAATAGGTGGCAAAACAACATGAATATGAATACAGATGTATGTATTGTAGGTGCAGGACCAGGTGGTGCACTATTAGCATATTTACTTGCAAAAAATAATATTTCGACAGTCCTTGTGGAACGACATAGCGGAATTGATAAAGAATTTAGAGGGGAACATCTAAATTCTGATGGTGAACAAATATTAAAAAAACATCATCTTTATGAAAAAGTAAAAGAATACGGACTACTGCTAATGGATCGTGTGGAATATTGGAAACATAATAAAGTAATAAAAAGTATTTTTCCATCACAAGGTTCAAAACATGTTGGTATGCATGTTCCACAAAATCATTTATTAAATGTTATTTTAAACGAAGCAAATAAATATGAAAACTTTAAGCTTTTAATGGGCACACGTGTGTCTAAATTAATAGAAGATCAAGATGGTCGCTATATTGGTGTTAAAGCAATAAGGAATGGTACTGAAGTAACAATTAATAGTTCGATTATAATTGGTGCCGACGGTCGATTTTCAACAATCCGTAAATTAGCAAATATACAAACGGATATTATAAAACATGGATATGATTTACTTTGGGCTAAAGTACCAAGACCAGCAAGTTGGGATCCAACAGTTAGATTAACCTTGATTAATAAACAACAATTGGCTTTGTTTACTCAAGCAGGAGGGTTTATTCAAATTGGATGGAATATAGAAGAAGGTTCTTTTCCAATCTTAAGAAATAAATCTTTCAATCCCTTTGTAAACCAGCTAATCGAAGCATTTCCAGAACTGACTGAAACTGTTCAGGAAAATATAAAATCTTGGAACGATTTTGTATTATTAAATGTTCAAAGTAGCCGTAGCAAAACATGGGTAAAAGACGGCTTAATTATAATGGGAGATGCGGCACATACGATGAGTCCTACTGCTGCACTTGGTGTAAATATTGCAATGAAAGATGCAGATATTTTAGCAGAAATCATTCAAGATGCTATTCGAAACAAAGATACTAGTACAATAGTGTTAAAGAAATTTGAACATGCAAGACGAGAAGAAGTTGAAAGCTTACAAAAGCAACAACTAACACAGGAAAGTACTTTTAAACATCACTTTGATGTGATTAGATAAGAATGCCTTTTAAGTTTAAAAATGGACAAGTAAAAATTAAGAATTTTATTATATCAATATGAAATCGTGTAAGAAAACAGGAGGAAGCCTCATGATCAATGAAAAAGTAGTTTCTCTATTAAAAGAGAAAATTAATGTAATAAAAAATAATGATAAATCAATTTATTTAGTTGGACCAATTAAACTTCCAGTAAATTTAGATGGAGAAACAGTTATTTTTCAATGGTATTGTTGGCTACGCTGTGAGGATATTGAAGGAGATTTTTGTAGCGATGGATCATATAACACTGAAAAAATTATTAGTAAATTAGCTTCATCAAATTTAGCAGAAATGCAACAATCAAGCGTATTAGTTTATGGTGACTTTGAAAATTCAGAGGATGCACTAATTCGAATGCATAGTATTTGTCATACAGGTGATATTTTTGGAAGTAAACGTTGTGATTGTGGATTCCAATTAAAAGAAGCAATGAAAATGATTTCTTCAAATGAATCAGGTGCATTATTTTATTTAGCAAACCATGAAGGAAGAGGAATCGGTTTATTTAGTAAAGCAATGGCATATGTTCTTCAAGAGCAAGGATATGATACTGTTGAGGCAAATGAAGAGCTTGGTTTTGTAGATGATGCACGAAACTATGAAGATGCTATTCGAGTATTAAAAACACTTCGCTCAAAGCAGGTTACTTTAATTACAAACAACCCAAGAAAATTGGATGCCCTTCAAAAATCTGGAGCTAATTTATCTGGAAGAATTCAATTATGGGGAGACAAATCAAAGTATAACGAAAAGTATTTAGAGACTAAAATTGTTCGTTCTGGTCATTTTAAAGGAGGACGTACAAGTGAGTAATCATGAATTTTATATGAATTTAGCTATTCAAAATGCCATAGCTACGAAAGGTCAAACCGACCCCAATCCATTAGTAGGATCTGTAATCGTAAATGATAATCGGATTGTTGGAATTGGTGCTCACCTAAAAGCCGGTGAACCTCATGCTGAAATTAATGCGCTTAGAATGGCAGGCGATAAAGCTGAAGGTGGAACAATTTATGTAACGCTTGAGCCATGCTCTCATCATGGTCGAACTGGTCCATGTGCAGAGGCGATTGTACGTGCAGGCTTGAAAAAAGTTGTTGTTGCTACACTTGACCCAAATCCGCTAGTTGCAGGAAGAGGAGTAAAAATTCTTCAAGATGCGGGAATTGAAGTAACCATCGGAGTTTGCGAAGAGCAATCGATCAAAATGAATGAAGTATTTAACAAATATATTGTTAAAAACATTCCTTTTGTCGTAATGAAATCAGCGTCTACATTAGATGGGAAGATTGCTACCCATTCTTCTGATAGTAAATGGATCACTTCAGCGGAGGCTCGAAATGATGTTCATCAATTAAGAAATGAAATTGGCGCGATTTTAGTTGGCGTTAACACAGTTTTAAAAGATAATCCAGAATTAACTACTAGAATTCCAAACGGTCGTAATCCAGTACGAGTGATTCTCGATTCAACTTTAAAAATTCCTTTAGAATCAAAAGTAGTATCAGATCAGCAAGCTGAAACATGGATATTCACAAGTCAAAAACACTCTGAACAGAAAAGAATAGAGTTAGAAAATTTAGGTGTAAAAGTATTTGTTACGAGCGATCTAAATCGAGTTGATTTAAATGAAATGCTAAAAATTCTAGGTGAACATTCAATCTCTTCTTTATTAGTAGAAGGTGGTGGGGAAGTGAATGCTTCCTTTATGAATCAAAATTTAGTTGATAAAGTGATTGTCTATTTAGCTCCTAAATTAATAGGTGGAAAAAATGCACCTACATTTTTAGAAGGTACTGGGATTGATAAAATGGGACAAGCGATTGAACTTGAAGAAATCGAATTAACGAAAATTGGTCCTGATTATAAATTCATAGGCTATCCAAAATATACTACTTCATGAGGAAGGACTTTTAGAATGAAATTCGGTTTCGATATTGACGATACTTTAATTGATTTAAGACAACATGCTTTTCACATTTATAATAAAAAATTAAATAAAAACATCCCTATAGAAGCTTACAATGAATTAAAAACTGTTGAAATTCATGAACCTTTTGGCTTAACGGCAGAAGAAGGAAGCAAAATGTGGAAGAGTAATCTAGAAGAGACATACTTTACGACTTGTCCTCCATTTCCATATGCAGTTGAAACATTACAAGAATTAGAAAAGCAGGGACACGAAATTTATTATGTGACAGCAAGAAATAAAGAATATGGTGAACGAACAAAAGAATGGTTAATAAAAAACGGATTTCCAGTTCATCAAGATCGATTCTATTGTGGAATGAAAGATTTAGAAAAAATTCATATAATAAAAGAATTAGGTTTAGATTACTATTTTGATGATAAACCAGAAATATTGAACACACTCTCAGAATTAACTTTAAAGGCATACGTGAAAGATACTTCATATAATCGAGGATTGGACATCCCACGTATTACTTGCTGGTCAGAATTAAAAGAGATCATTGAGAGTAATTAATAAAAAAACACCTGTGAAAGGTGTTTTTTTGTGTGGTGAAAAATGAGTAGTAATTATCATCGTTTTGCAATTATACTTACTCATGAACCCGCCATGAGGAAGTAAAAATCAACATATTGGGATTATAGTTACTCATGAACCTGCTATGAGGAAGTAAAAATCAACATATTGGGATTATAGTTACTCATGAACCCGCTATAAGTAAGTAAAAGTCAATAATTTGCAAATATAGTTACTCATGAACCCACTAAGAGAAAGTTAGATTAAGTTTTACGTCGACAAGCTAAAAAAAAACACCCATGATAGGTGTTTTTCAAGTAAGATGTTTGCAAAACTTATTTAAATCTTTTAAATCCTAAAAAATGTTGGTTCCAATATGAATTGTTTATTTTAGAAATAGTTACTCCTGAACTACTGCTTGCATGGATAAACTCATTATTATTAATCACGATACCCATGTGGGACGGTCCATAAGTATAAGTGTTTTCGAAAAAGATTAAATCCCCAGGTTGAAAGTCATCTACGGATTTTAAATTTGAATTATTGTACCAATAACCTGCAACGTTTGTTCTAGGAAGTGACATTCCAGATTCTTTGAATACATAAGAGATAAACCCACTGCAGTCAAATCCAGTTGGAGTTTCTCCACCCCAAACATATGGTACACCTGAATACTTTTTTGATATGGTGATTAAAGTTTGTACATCAAATGATTGAATGTTATTTGAATCAACCTGATTTGAATTCACATTGTTTGAATCAGTCTTATTTGGATCTGTCTGATTTGAACCTGTTTCTTTTCCAACATAAGATGCACTAATATACCCAGTTGTCCCATTATATTTTACCTTATACCAACCATTAGCTAATGAGATTATATCTAGTCTTTGATTTTTATTCACACTACCTAAAATCTGATAAGAAGTTCCAGCCCCAGATCTTATGTGGACGCCATTACCAGTTGAAATGTAGTTTCCTGAACTGACTACTTGATTATTATTACTATTATTCGGCTCGGTTACTTTTCCAACATAAGATGCACTTATATATCCTGTTGTTCCATTAAATTTTACTTTATACCAACCATTAGACAATGAGATTACATCTAGTCTTTGATTTTTATTCACACTACCTAGAATCTGATAAGAAGTTCCAGCACCAGATCTTATGCGGACACCATTACCAGTAGAAATGTAGTTCCCCGAACTGACCACTTGATTAATATTAGTATTATTCGATTCGATTACTTTTCCAACATAAGATGCACTAATATATCCTGTTGATCCATTAAATTTTATTTTATACCAACCATTAGATAATGAAATTACATCTAATTTTTGATTTTTATTCACACTACCTAAAATTTGATAAGAAGTCCCAGCTCCAGATCTTACACGGACACCATTGCCGATTGATTTATATGTACTTATATTATTATTTGAATAAAGTTTACTAGATTGCAGAGTTTTCTTGGAATCAATAGAGGCTGCAGCTGCAGTAGTGTTATATGGAATTTGAATTGTTAATGTTGATGCAAGTCCAACTAATGCCATTGAGTTTAATGCTCTTTTTTTATTTCTTTCTCCTTTCAAATTTAACTTTATTAAGGTACTTGCTGATTTCGATTTCATTACTAACCTTCCCTCTAACCAATAACTGAAATAACAAAGAAAAATCCCTTACCTCATTTGATAGTAAGGGCAAATCTTAGATTACATGAATTTGGTAATTAAAATATTTACAATGTGAGATCACATTTAGTTTAAATTCTAACATAATAACATGGGTGGCTTCACTTATTTAGTGTAAAATTTTTCCGAAAAAGTAAAATTAAATCAAAATTTAACAAAAAAAACAAAAAAGAAACATTGCATTCTCATTATTCAACGACGTGAAAAAACTGTAATAGTTTTTTTATTTCAGTAAATACCTATAAGATTATTGCTTTATGAAAGTTTTGTTAATTAAACTAATAATATAGATAATACAAGCGTAAAAAAGTCTATTAAAATCTTAATCCAACCCTTTAATCGGAGGTGCTAGCCATAGTGACAAAGCTTGAGTTTGATATTCATAACATACTCATTACAAAACATACGGATTATAAAGGCTATAAAATTAGATTTTCGATCGATCAACAGCATTATGTCCTTTTAGTCGGTAAAACAAATATATTATTTCCTTTGTCTCTAATTCATACTTTTAATGACAAAGGTACATGTAAGCTTTGCAATAAACTAGTTTTACCATCAAATATTAGTCAACAAGTTTGTCCAACATTATTTAATAGAAGAAAAGAATTATTAACTTATTTCCAAGAACATTATTCTGAACAATTTTAAACAGACTTAAAATGGCTTTTGACAATCATCGACCAAAGTAAAATAATAAATTAATAAAGAAATCGTGATAAAAAACTACTTTTTGGGTAGTTTTTATTTTTTTATGAAAATATTTAACGATAATGAGTCATAAAAATAGCATTTCGTCATATATTTTGTTGAAAACGGAGGTGCTATTACACATGGTGATTCAAGACTTAGATATTCAAAACGTAATAATTAGTAAGCTTGGAGGATACGACGGTTATAAAATAAGCTTTTCAGTTAATCATCAAAGCTACATATTATTAGCCGGAAAACAACAAACGATTTTCCCTTTGTCTATTAAACATGCATTTATTGAAAAGGAAAAGTGTCAGTTTTGCAATAAACTTGTATTTAAATCTGCAATCAGCCAGCAAATTTGTTTAAATCTCCTTCTTAAAAAAAGCGATTTATTATCGTATTTTCAGCAAAAATATCCAGAACCATTTGAGCAAAAATAGGTTTTAAAGAAAACTGTCGAGGAAAAACCACTAAAAAGGTGGTTTTTTGTTTATAAAATGAGTACATATTAGTATTTAACCCTCCATGAATTCAAAATAGTTGATTAAGAATCGTAATAAATTAGTTAAAAAAACAATGTGGAAATACGATAATAATTGTTGTACTATTCTTGTAATTCTATTTTTATTGGGGGATATTTTCATGTCTAATTCTTTATTGACGACAAATACTATTTCTTTACAATTTTATAATGATCAATATGATGATCAATTAAAAAACTATTTTCTAGCTGATGAGCATCTAAAGTTCACTGGTCTGCCTATTGATAATATAGAGAAATGTGTAATAGAGGCTGATCGTCATGCGATTTTAATTTTGAGTAACAATGATGTTGCAGGATTTTTTGTTTTGCATGGTTGGGAAGGAGTTAGACAATATAGTGATAATACAAATGCAATTCTATTAAGGGCTTATTCTGTTGATACAAATTTTCAAGGAAAAGGGATTGCAAAACACTCTTTAAATTTATTGCCTTCTTTTGTAAAAGCGAATTTCCCTGAACGAGATGAAATCATTTTGGGCGTGAATCATAAAAATACTGCTGCACAGCATGTTTATTTAAAAAGCGGATTTATTGATAGCGGAAAGAGAGTAATGGGGAGAAAAGGTGAGCTCTTTATTATGCATATGGATCTAGTATAAGTATAGAAAGAGGGAAGATTGATGTACGGAGTTGTCGCGTTATTTGATGCAGAAACCGAACAAATTATTAAAGATATTTGGTCAGAGTTAAGAGAGAAATCGATTTCTTTCTATGCGGATGAAGTAGTAGATCGTAAACCGCATATTACTTTAGCAAGTTATCATAGTTTAGATAGAAAAAACTTCTTTGATCAATTTGATAAATTTTATGAGAATATGCCGGAGATAAATATTACGCTTAATTCAGTTGGTTCATTTCTAAATACTGGGACATTGTTTTTTTCACCAATTGTTTCAAGAGAGTTGATTGATTTTCATGAAGATTATCATACTTATTTTAAACAATTTAATGATAATCCAAATTCTATGTATTTGCCTGGTAAGTGGGTACCACATTGTACATTAGCTAATAGATTGTCACCGAACAAACTAGTAGAAGCGTATAATTATTGTTTACATCGAAATGATACATTGGCTGGGAAGTTACAAAAGGTTGCTATTATTGAATTGGTTAATAAAAATAATGTACCTATAATATATTCAAAGTATTTAAATCCGATAAATTAAGTTGAAAAACTCGTAAATCATTGCGAGTTTTTTAATTTTAAGGAAACTTGTTAATATAATTCAAGTATTAGATCAAGATAATGCACATTGTAAGTAATTGAATTTATTAATTGCTCTTATCCAACTCAAAAAGTGAACTGAAAATAACTCAATCGAGTTGTATTCAGTTCACTTTTTTTATTAATTTGAGTCGTTAAGACTCAATAAATGTTGATTTATTGGAGTTCTTTAATCCTGGCACGGTTATTGCAAGGTAAAAGATATAGGGGAAAAAATTAGGGAAATGTGAGGGGAGTTTTTGTAAATGACTTTTAATAAAGTACAAAATGCAACAACTGAAATCTTCGAAAGAACTTTAACGTATGATTTATACACTGATCCAAAGGTTTTAGAACAAGAACAAGAAAAAATCTTTTCAAAGACTTGGCAATTAGTTGGGCATGTTAGTCAGTTAGAAAATATTGGAGATTTCTTCACTGCCGAGGTAGCGGGTGAACCGATTATTGTAACTCGCGACAAGAATGAGGTTATTCAAGCTTTTTATAATGTATGTCCTCATCGAGCAACTAAACTAGAGAAAAATGAAAGTGGAAATAAAAAAATTCTACAATGTGGTTACCATGGATGGACTTTTCATTTAGATGGTAAATTAAATAAAGCTCCTAACTTTAGAGGGGAAGATTTAGCTTGTGTATCAAATGCTTGTTTACGATCTGTAAGGATGGAAATTGCTGAGTCATTTATTTTCGTTAATTTAGATGATCAAGCTACATCGTTAATTGAAACATATGGAGACTTTTTTGAAAAGCTAAGTAAATTTCCTTTTTTAAGTGAATTAAAAAGAACGAGCAGTAAATCGAGAATTATTAAAGCAAACTGGAAAGCATTCATTGATAATTATTTAGAGTGTGATCATTGTCATGTAGCGCATCCTAGCTTTGTTGCTACGCTAGATATGAAAGACTATCAAATTATTACATGTCAAAATTATTCTGTTCAAGGATCGGTCGTAAAAGCAAATAAGAAAATGGGATCATTAGATTTTAATGAAGTAGAAATGCAAGGTGGTACTTTCTATTGGTTATGGCCAAATTTAATGATGACCATTTATCCTGGCCCAGGAAATATTGCTACGATCCAAATGATTCCTATCGACCATGAAACAACACTTGGAGTCTATACTTACTACTTTAGAGATGAAAATTTAACACAAGAAGAAAAAGACTTAGTTGAATTTGCAGAAGTGGTTCGAAATGAAGATGTTGAACTAGTTGAATTAGAACAAGTTGGATTCCGTTCACGAGCATTTAATAAAGGCTTTTATTCATCGTCAGAGAAAGCAATTGTACAGTTCCATGAAACGGTCCTAAGAGCTTTGGAGGAAGAATGATGATAAACAAAGTGAGTCCGATAAAAAAGCATTTATTTATTAATGGAGAAGAGGTACAAACAAAAGAGTATTCAAACCTCTATTCCCCTTACACTAGAGAAGTAATTTCAGAGATTGCTGTTGCAACTAAAGAACAAACAGAACAGGCTATTGAAGCAGCATATCAGTCGAAAGACGAGTTTGCTAGAATGCCTGCATTTTTGAGAGCACAAATTCTTGAAAATGTCGTACAGTTATTAAAAGAAAATTTTAATGAAGCAGCGGAAATTATTACAAGGGAAACTGCTAAACCAATTACATTTTCATTGGGAGAAGTAACCCGAACAATTGAAACATATAAATTTGCAGCAGAGGAAGCAAAGCGAATACATGGAGAAACAATTCCGTTTGATGCTGCGTCTGGTGGTATAGGAAGAGTAGGATATACAGTAAGAAATCCGATTGGTGTAATTGGAGCGATTACTCCATTTAACTTTCCTATGAATCTAGTGGCTCATAAAGTTGGTCCAGCGATTGCGTCTGGAAATACGGTGGTTTTAAAACCGGCATCTCAAACGCCGCTTTCGGCACTATTTATAGCTAAGCTATTCAAACAAGCTGGCTTACCGGATGGTGTATTAAACGTTGTAACGGGTCCTGGCCGTACGGTTGGCGACACGATTGTTGAAGATGGTCGAGTAAACATGATTACATTTACTGGTAGTACTAGTGTTGGGATTAACATAAGGAATAAAGCAAAGTTAAAGAAAACAACGCTTGAACTTGGATCAAACGCTGCCGTCATTATTGATAAAAATATTAATATTGATAAAATTATTGATCGATGTATAATGGGTGCTTTTTCAAATCAAGGTCAAGTATGTATTTCTTTACAGAGAATTTTTGTTCATGAAGAGATTTACGAAGAGTTTACTAATAAATTTGTAGAGGCAGCTAAACAATTAAAACTTGGTAATCCGTTCGACCATGAAACATATCTTTCTTCATTAATAACTCCGGATGAATTAGATCGAACGTTAAGCTGGATTGAAGAAGCTAAACAAAGCAATGCAACTATTCTAGCAGGTGGTAAAGCACAAGGAAATATACTAGAGCCAACAATTATTGCTAATTGTACACCTAGTTTAAAGGTTTCTTGTCAGGAAGTATTCGCTCCAATTGTAACGGTTACTAAGGTGAAATCAATCCGTGAAGCCATCTCCCATGTAAACAATTCACACTATGGGCTACAGGCTGGAATCTATACGGATAGCGTATCGAATGCACTACTTGCTTCAAACGAGCTCCATGTAGGTGCGGTAATCATTAATGATGTTCCAACGTTCCGAGTGGATAATATGCCTTATGGTGGTGTGAAGGAAAGCGGAACTGGAAGAGAAGGGATAAAGTTTGCAGTTGAAGAAATGACAGAGATGAAGCTAATTGTCTGGAATCAAAACTGAATTAAGTAAGGTAGGAGATATGGTATGAAAACACATAAAATAGCAGTTATTCCAGGGGATGGAATAGGGCCGGAAGTAATTAATGAAGGCGTGAAAGTTTTAAATAAAATAGCTAGTCTCGATCATACTTTTCAATTTGAATTTACGTCTTTCCCTTGGGGCTGTGAGTACTATGCGCGATACGGAAAAATGATGGATGATGATGGGATTGAAAGATTAAAAGAATTTGAAGCAATTTATTTAGGAGCTGTTGGATTTCCTGGTGTACCTGATCATATCTCATTGTGGGACTTGCTATTAAAAATTCGTAAGAGCTTCGATCAATACGTGAATATACGTCCTATAACTTTATTAAAAGGAGCACCGTGCCCTCTCGTTAATTTCAATTCTGAAGATATAAATATGTTATTTATCCGAGAGAATACAGAAGGTGAATATGCAGGTGCAGGAGATTGGCTATATAGAGGAAAAGAGAATGAAGTAGTTTTACAAAATAGCGTCTTTTCACGTAAAGGTACTGAACGAATCATTCGATATGCATTCGAAGTAGCCCTAAAACAAGGAAAAACATTAACAAGCATAAGTAAAGGTAATGCTCTAAATTACTCAATGGTATTTTGGGATCAACTATTTGAAGAAGTGGGCAAAGAATATCCTTCAGTAAAAACATATTCTTATCTTGTTGATGCAGCTGCTATGCTCATGATTAAAGATCCAAAACGATTTGAGGTAGTAGTGACTTCTAATTTATTTGGTGATATTTTAACAGATCTAGGTGCGGCTATTGCAGGAGGTTTGGGACTTGCAGCTGGAGCAAACATAAATCCTGAGAGAGTATATCCATCAATGTTTGAACCAATTCATGGTTCAGCTCCAGATATAGCTGGAAAACAGTTATCAAATCCACTTGCAGCAATTTGGTCAGCTAGCCAGTTGCTCGATCATTTAGGGTATGAACAATATGGTAAGGTAATTCTTACCGCAATTGAACAATTATTAATTGAAAAAAATGTCTTAACGCCTGATCTAGGGGGTTCATCTTCCACTTCAGAAGTAGGGGATTGTATTGTTGAATTGATAGCTTCTAATATGAATGTTTTACAGACTCAAAAAAATTAATTATTTTAGACTGTTGATACGCTCGCTTTCTTCGTTGCTTCGCCTGTTCAGCGCAGTGCTCATTACCGTCAAAGGTAACTCCACTCCTCACCTGGCTTCGCGGCTCGAAAGACAAGCGCTCGCAATCAGTCTGAAAAGCAAGTTTTTAGTACTTTGTCTACACAAAAAAAGGGAAATACTATAGAAGTATCTCCCTTTTAGTTTAATCAGTCAAAATCTATTCGTTTTTACAATACTTTTGGATTAATTTGTTTGCTTTTGTTTGACTTAAACCAAGATCCTTTGCAACTTTTCGAGAGCTCTTATGAATCCTGTAAGATTCGATAATCATTTTTTTCTCAGTTTCTTCCAAAATATTTTCCAATGAATTATCCTCTTGGATTGTAACTGGATGATTTTCAGGAATTAATTGCGACGGCAAATCAGACAATCGTATGACTGATTCGCTAGTAATAACAAGTCTTTCAATAATATTTTCAAGTTGTCTGATATTACCTGGCCATTGAAAAGCTTCAAAAGTATTTTTTACATTTGTTGAGAATGTGCGGTTCACTTTGTATTTATGATTGAATTTAGTTAAGAAATGATCAGCTAATATAGGAATATCTTTTTTTCTATTTCTAAGTGGAGGAATTTGAATATCAATTACATTTAATCGGTAAAATAGATCTTCTCTAAACTGTTTTGATTTTACCATTTCTAATAGATTACGGTTCGTCGCCGTAATAATACGAACGTCAACCTTTTTTAATTCTCTGCCACCTACTGAAAAAAAGCTACGATCTTGTAATACTTGGAGTAATTTTGCTTGGAATTTCAAAGAAATTTCTCCGATTTCGTCTAAAAAAATTGTTCCCTTATTTGCAGTTTCGAGTAAGCCAATTTTTCCATTCTTTAAGGCTCCTGTGAATGCGCCCGTTGCATAGCCAAATAGTTCAGATTCCAATAAATCTTCTGGAATGGCAGCACAATTAATGGCGAGAAAAGGACCGGCATTCCGATTACTTAAATCATGAATATATTTTGCTAGTACACCTTTTCCTGTTCCCGATTCACCTTGAATTAAAATATTTGTATCAACAGGAGCAATCTTTTTACAAAATTCAATGATATTTGTCATTTCTTCGTCAATTGTTAAAAATCCATTTGAATTAAAATGTTTGCTCGAATCAAGCATTTCATAAGTGTTATTATGAATTATAGAAATATAATTCTTTTCGCGAGATGTAATAAAAATGAAATCTAATTTTTTATTAATAGGATTGAAAATTGGAATGGCAGTTGTTACTAATTCTTTACCAGTATGTGTAGTCTGATTGATTGTAACGGTATTATTTTTCTCTAAAACTATTGGAATAATTGAAGGGGTCCAATACCCTTTTTCCAAAAAAATGTCATTATGTTTTCCTATAATTTCGTTCTGTCGTAAACCGTAATGTTGCTCGCACATTTTATTAACATAAATGATTTCAAGATTTCGGTTTAAAATATAAATTTCATCTGAAGAATAGTTTAAAATATTTAGCAACACTTCTTTATCAAATTCTAGTATTTCTGAAAGATTAGAATAACTTTTCATCATTTATGCTCCTTTATTAAGCGCTTACAATAAGAGAGTAAGATTTTACTATTTTATAAAACGAGTTTAACATAAGTCTATAAAATATTAACAGAATTTTTTAAATAATCAACTTAAAGACAAGGAGGAAACGGAATGAAATATTTAGCAATTTTTTTAACTATTTTTGCTTTCATAGGATCATTAAGTGTTGTGAATCGAGTGGAGCCTTACATATTAGGATTACCATTTATTGTATTTTGGTCTGCGAGTTGGTTAGTAATCACATCTGTTTGCCTTTTTATTAGTAATGCAATATTAGAGAAACAGGAGGAAAATCAATGAGCATTCTATTAATTGGAATTACGTTTCTAATAGCTCTTTATTTAGGTATCCGTGCCCGAAGAGGAAGAGAAATGAATATGGAATCATGGGTAGTCGGGGATCGGAATTTTGGTAGTATTGTCATGTTCGTCCTTATGGCAGGTGAAATGTTTACAACGTTTATTTTCTTAGGAGCTAGTAGTGCATCTTATTCGATGGGTGGTCCAGTAATCTATATTTTCTGTGCTGTTACTTATATTATTCCATTTTGGATCTTACCTCACATTTGGCGCTATGCAAAAAAACATAATTTATTAACACAGCCAGATTTCTTTGTTAAAAAATATAATAGTAAATCATTAGGACTACTTGTTGCACTAGTTGGAGTTGTTTCAATTGTTCCATATATGGTCCTCCAACTAAATGGAATAAAAATAATAGTATCTGAAGCTTCCTACGGCGCTATTTCTCCAAATTTAGCAGTGTGGATTGGTGTAATTGTTGTAACAATCTTTGTTTATATTTCAGGAATTCATGGTTCAGCATTTACAGCTATATTAAAAGATATTTTGATGCTCATAACAATTTTGTTTTTAGGGATTTATTTACCTTTCCATTTTTACGGTGGTGTAGAACCGATGTTTAGAACATTAGATGCCGCTAAACCCGGGTTCCTATTATTACCTAAGTCTGGCTATAGTATCTCATGGTATGTATCAGTTTGTTTAATTATTGCGCTCGGTCAATATATGTGGCCGCATGTTTTCGGAGCAAGTCTATCATCAAAGGACTCACAAACATTACGTAAAAATGCGGCACTTATACCTCTTTATCAAATTTTGATGGTTTTTATTCTTTTTATTGGTTTTACTGCACTTTTACAAATGCCACATATACCAGATGGACGTACTGATTTAGTTTTATTCGAAATTGCTAAAGCAACACTTCCGCCTTGGTTTATTGGTGTAATTGGCTCGGCTGGTTTACTAGCAGCTTTAGTTCCTAGTTCGTTGTTATTATTAACTGCCTCAACCTTACTTTCTAAAAATATTTATAAAGCAATAAAACCGGAAACAAGCGATGCAAAGTTAGCAGGACTTACAAGAATTTTAGTCCCGATCATTGCTTTAATCGCATTATTTTTTACATTTTATGGTGGAAAGACAATGCTTTCTCTTTTATTAATGGCATATAGCTTCGTCTTACAATTATTCCCTGCACTAATTGTTACGTTCTTTAAACGTAATCCAGTTACAAAAATAGGTGCAGTTGCAGGGATACTATCTGGACTAGTTACAGTAGCATACGTAACAATAAAAAATACAACTTTTGGAACAATATTCCCTCATGCTCCTCAATTTTTGAAAGATTTTGATTCAGGATTTATTGCATTCACGATTAATATTGTCTTTATGTTTGGAGTTAGTGGAATAACTTATTTAATAAAAATAAGACCAAGGGTGAGACAAGAAACTATAAAGGAACAATGGTGAGAAGATGAAGATTATATGTATCGGTGATAGCCTTACAGAAGGCTTAGGAATCTCGAAAGTTGATGCATGGCCAACTATTCTTCAAAATGAATTATCAGTCGAGGTTATTAATAAAGGGATTTCAGGAGATACAAGTACTGGAATGCTGTCACGATTTTACCATGATGTCATATTAAATAATCCATCACACGTTATTATTTGTGCAGGTGGAAATGATTTGTGGTGGGATGTTGAAATAAACTATATACTTTCAAATATTTATTCGATGGTAAAGCAAGCAATGCACAATGGTATTCAACCTATTTTAGCAATCCATCCACCAATCCATATAGATCATATCAATCATGAAGAAGTGTGGGAACCGATTGCTGGTTTTGATACATTTGTGTTGAAGGCACAAGAGTTAGCTAATCGAATCGAGAAAATGGTAAAAGTGAATCAATTTAATCTCATTGATTTTCGAATTCCATTTCAACAACATAAGAATCTAAACTCGGAGTTTTTTGAAGGTACTGATGGCGTTCATCCAAATGAACTTGGTCATAATGCTTTAGCAAAACAGGCATATCAATCGATTATCGAGTTATGATGGTTTAAGGCCTAAAAAGAACGGATAGCTAAGGCTATCCGTTTCAGACTGTTGACAAACGCTCGCTTTCTTCGTTGCTTCGCCTGTCTGTGGTGCTCATTACCGTCAAAGGTAACTCCGCTCCTCACCAGGCTTCGCGCCTCGAAAGTCAAGCGCTTGCAATCAGTCTGAAAATCAGATTTTTAGGACTTTGTCTACACACTAGAACGGATAGCTAAGCTATCCGTTTTTTATTTTGGAAAAGAAGCAATAGGCTTGGGGCTCTAATAAAATTTCTTCAACATCTTAGTTCACTGTATCAATTGCTTTTAGTTCATAAACCATATAAGTATTCTTATTCCGCCATTCAATGCTTTGAATAACAGCTACTCCAAAAGGTTTTTCATCATTCTTTCGGGAGACATTGATTGGTGTATCAATAGGAAATAAATGGTACCCGTTAAGTTCTAAAGAGAATAGATTGTTTTCTTGTCTAACGGCGTGATCGTTCGTTACAATTAACCAATTAAATTCAAATGGCATACTCATATTTTGAAAACTCCTTAAATTGAATAGATATAATATTTAATATAGAAAGAATTAAACACTTAAAAATATCTTAATATATTTTGGTTGTGAACACAAAAAGGGGATTGTATGAAAGTCTATAAGAGAGATGGGGACTATCAATGAATAAGAAGCGTAGTAATCAATTCCGTTTAAGCGGTGGGCTTCAAAATGATGTTTTTTTTGATGAAGAATATAATAAGGTGGTTAGAAAGTCTAAATTAGGAAGAACAAAAGAAATGGTGTTACAGGAAATTCAGTTTATAAATTTTTTACATATGCAAGGAGTAAATGTCCCAAGAGTGGATCATAATCTAGGAAAAGAAGATGAAAGAGTCATAACTTATTTTGATTATATTAATGGCGAACAAATTGATGTTACAAATCCTAATCATTGGAACATACAACTGTTTGAACAATGGGGTAAAGAATTGGGGAAGATGCACTCTTTAGTCAAGAAGTATAAATTAAGTGAAGTACATCGTCCTGTATGGTCACCTAATCGTGTTGATGTTTTTGGGATTAGAGATCAGTTAGTTCCTACTATGAAAGAGATTTATGATAAACACATGGAAAAGCTATTACAATTTCAAGTGAAATCCGATACATTTGGGCTTATTCATAATGATTTTCATCAAGGGAATATAATTCTAGTTGGTAATACGCCCTTTATAATCGATTTTGATGATTGTGCATTTAATTGGTTCGCACAGGATATTGCTACAGCTTTTTATCATGCATATTGGCAACAGAACTCTTTTAACCAAATGAATGAACAGTTTATTAAGACTTTTTTGACGCGCTTTTTTAAAGGATATAAACTAGAAAACTTACTTCATAATGACATAGTAAAACAAATCCCAGTTTTTCTTAAATTGAGAGAAATATTTTTGTACCATTTATTTGTTCAAAAATGGGATTTGAATCGATTAGAGGAATGGCAAAAATATACACTTATTGATTTAGAAAATAAGATTAATAATGATCTACCATATGCAAATATCACAGATTTTTCGATATATCAATAAAGGAAGCACAACCAGGATTTTTAATGTAGTTTTATACTTTTTATAAAAGCTAAAAACATAGGGTAGCTCTAGTTATTATAGACTGGCTATCCTTTTAATTTTTTAAAACTTTTACAAATACTCAAAAACGTGTGGTCATTGATTAGGTAATTCGACTATATAATAGAATAAAATAATTTTTTGTAGTTGCTTTTTTTGGAAGGGGCTGATGTTTATGCGAAGAAATAAGAATGCGGCTCTTATTGTAATTTTATGGTTATGCATGGTGCTTTTTATAGTTGTTAATGCAATACGTCATATTCGAGTATATATGGTTTACAGTTCAGGCTTAATGCCTTTTATTGTTTGTGGAATGATTATCTTTGCGATTATTATCCTTTATGTAAGAGGGGCCAAACAGCGGAGATAGACATAATGATCTAAAATTACTCTTGTGACGAGTGGTATTTTAATATGTAACCATTGAATAGAAGAGAATAAAAAGGCTTTACTTTTAATGAGGAAAAAGAATTTAAGATTAAAGTAAGCTTATGGGGGTTCCATTGGTCACAGAGGGTGACATATGGTAGCCCTTTTTTTATTTGAACAGTTTTAAGATCTGAAAGTTGTTAATAGTGGGCTATCTTAGCAAATTATCCTCACTTCTATAGATAATTAGCGGGTTCTATCAATTTTTTATTCAATATAGAAAGATTAATAGCAAATTGGCAGTTTTCTATTTTTGAAGGTACCTGTTTTTATAAGTTTTAGGTTAAAGTACCCTTACTAGTATAGTTATTATTTTATTTTAATTGCGGTTCCTTGTAATTTAATTGCAGATTAGCTAATTTTAATTAGAATTATGTATCTACGTCAATAA
>NZ_NUQC01000090.1:0-227 GCF_002585125.1 Bacillus sp. AFS029533
ATTGTTTTGTTTAGTTTTGAAGGATTATCCTTCTATTGTAGATATGGGCCTATAGCTCAGCTGGTTAGAGCGCACGCCTGATAAGCGTGAGGTCGATGGTTCGAGTCCATTTAGGCCCACCATATCTTTTATAATATAATAATGGGGCCTTAGCTCAGCTGGGAGAGCGCCTGCCTTGCACGCAGGAGGTCAGCGGTTCGATCCCGCTAGGCTCCACCATTTTTTTT
>NZ_NUQC01000091.1:0-204 GCF_002585125.1 Bacillus sp. AFS029533
AAATAACATATCTATACCTAAAATTAGTAAAAATAAGCCCAAAATAATATATACAATTTTTGTAACCCATACTGGCATTAATGGAAGAACCGTTCTTAAAAATTCATCAAACCAACCGTTACCTGCAATTACATATCTGCTATTCTTATCGTTTTCACGTTTTTCTTTAGTATATCTTAAACCCATTATTATTAGTGTAATTCC
>NZ_NUQC01000009.1:0-42062 GCF_002585125.1 Bacillus sp. AFS029533
TTATAATACGAACGCATGCAATAGTTGAAGATCAAGAGCTGCTAATATGCTGCTGAACTGGGAGAACCTTTAAAGTTTAAAATAGAATAATAATCAAGAGTATTTTTTCTTATTGAACTAATTCATGCGATAGTTGTATAGTAAAATAGCATATATAAATATGATCACTTAGCAATTTTGGATACTAACTTTAGTTTGGCTACTAGTTGTTTATATCTAGTTGATTTTATAGAAGGATTTTAGCATTATTTAAATACCAAAGTAACATTTTTAAGGATTATAAAAAAATGAAAAGCATGTTTTGAATAGCTTGAACAAAACATGCTTTTATTTTTTATTAATCGACTAATGACTAATTTCTTTAGATTTAAGTTCAGTAAAAAATGAGATTTATACTATTAAAACTTATATTCTAATTTGTTACTACTTAATAAAAAACGCGATAATACCTATGATAATACATAAAACTCCACCCAAAAATTGTCCTAATCCAGATGCTTCTCCCATTAATATTAAATTGAATATGTTTTTACTTCTTTGACTTTTTCCAAATAAGCCTTTGTCTGTTCTCATACGATAAAGACCCCAAGTAATTAAAATTATTCCAAAAATAAATAAGATTATAAGCATTTTCGTTCCTCCGTTGTTTGTTTAAGTAATGTAATGAAACTATTTGTCATCTTCATCAAAAATAAAAGTTTCTTCAATTGATAAATTGAAAACTGAAGCTATTTTATATGCAAGTTGAACAGATGGATTATATTTTTGTTTTTCTAATGAGATGATCGTTCTTGAAGATACACCTACTTTATCAGCTAATTCTTGTTGTGTTATATCATGTTCCATTCTCAATTCTTTCACTCTATTTATCATAACTCCTCCTAATTAAAGGACATGATTATAAAATTTTCTAGATACCATATCACTTATTATCAATGAAACTAAAAGTATAAATAATGCAGCATTTATTGAAATTACAACAAAATTGGATAAAAACATAAAAATTAAAAGTTCACATACAAGCAAATTCAAGGAAAAATAGGCAACTTTCCCATCAATTATCATATCTCTTTCGTCATACTCCTTTGATAATTCCTTTTCTACTTCAGTGTTATTTCTAGATTTAATGTAAGAGGCTATTGAATATAACAAAAGTATTCCGCCTAATAATAACAAGATAAATCCGAAATTAAATCCTACCGATTTATTGAAAATTAATTTTATACTCCCAAATACAATGAGCAAACTTGACAATAAAAAGCGATTTTTTAGAGAAACTCTTTTTTACTTTGAGTTTCTCTCTTTTTAATTCTTATATAACTAACGCATGATTTAGTTATATATCAAATTTGTTTTTATGATTAACCTAGAATGGAGAATATTATGACTATGACGGATGAGCAATTTGATCAATATCTTGATTACTGCTACGATAAGTTAGAAAAAAAACAAGAGGAATTATTCAAGAATTACAATATAGGTAGTTTTGAAGAGTACTAGTATGATCAAGAAACTGGAATTTTACAATTTAAAACAGGTGGTAATGTAAAGTTAGAATTTAATGTGATTTTTATTGGTTCCTGGTCAAGTAATAGTAATACTTGGATGTGGTCTTGGGGTAATGAAAGTATGACTGAGGATGTAAAAAATAATTCAATAGTGTTAAAAGAACTGAAGGAGAAAACAGGCTTTGGTATTTTTACCAATCCATTTTTCGAATGTGATGAGGAAATGGCTCACGAATTAACCTCATTTGCCGTAGAACACCTCAACGCTAAGGGAATGTATATATCCCCTGATGGAAGGAGTCAATTGTTTATGGCAATTATGTCACTAAATTAGAATTCCTTATGTAACTAACGCAATGCATTAGTTGATGATCCAGGGCAACCAATTCTATTTCCAAAGGCTAGTTCTTAAAAAAATGAAACAACTGATTAAATCGGTTGTTTTTGAATATACTTAGTATTTACTATCCTTTGCAGGCTATTAGTATTATTGTTCTCTTTATATTTACGAAAAACAGGGTGACAATACCTTGTAACTCCATATCAAAGAGACCAGTCCCTTCTGCAACATCGTAGCCTTACATGTATTTAATATCACTAATTTTCGCTTTAGTTATATGCTTTTTGGACATTGATTAATAACCTTCTTTCCTAAAGAATGTAATTATCATTTCTAATAGCGAGGTTTTTTTAACGTAAAAAGTTGTGAAAAATCATATCTTGAATAAAGGGGGTTTTTCTATGGCTCGAATAAAATACAATCAAAGTGATGTTGAATTATTGGCAAGATTAATCCGAACCGAAGCGGAAGCGGAAGGACAAAGGGGGATGTTGTCTGTTGGTGCTGTAGTGATAAATCGAGCCTTGGTCAAGTGTTCAGATTTCAAAAATGTTGATACAATCCGAGAGGTCATTTATCAATATCATGGGAGCGACGCTTCCTTCGACGCGATTCAATCGCCATCATTTTATCAAAGAGCGACCGAGACTTATTTAAAGCTTGCCAGACAATGTTTACAGAATTGGCGACTATATCCTGCTGTGTATTCTTTGTGGTATTTCAATCCATCGGGAGCGGGAGTTCATAATACCCAGTGTCCTCCTAAATGGTATGGTCAGCCTTATGCGGGGGTTTGGAAGAATCATTGCTTTTATGAGCCGACTGGTGCGGAATGTGCGGAAATTTACGAAATATAATATAAAAAAAGAGCCGAAATTTAGACTGCACCCCTTAAAGTAGATGTTGAAAAACCCACATTTGGGCAACAGTGATTTTAAGGGGTGTTTCTTATGGCGAAAAAAGGACAAAAGTTTCAAAAATATAGTATGGAAATTAAGGCAGAAGCAATCCGTTTAAAAGAAGAAGGTTATTCTTATAAGCAAATTGCTGACAAGCAGCTACCAATCCAGGTGGCTTTTTTTTCGACTAAATGGCAGAATAATGCAATAATGAATAAATAAAAAACAGTAGACAAATAAGACAGAAAAGTTATAATAGTATAAAAATAAATTATAAAAACTTTGAAGAGAAGAGTAAATAGAATTCATTCATCTTAGAGAGCTCCAGTTGCTGAAAAGGAGTATGAATGGTCCATTGAAGCAAGACTCTGAGTTTCATATCGGAACCAATAATGGCGATGGTATGACAGGCGCTCCTGTTATAGAGTATGAGTATGTTTAAAATGTACTTAATGA
Organism: Bacillus sp. AFS029533; assembly: GCF_002585125.1. Classification (NCBI taxonomy): domain Bacteria; kingdom Bacillati; phylum Bacillota; class Bacilli; order Caryophanales; family Bacillaceae; genus Bacillus; species Bacillus sp. AFS029533. Next base: position 3,204 of record NZ_NUQC01000009.1, read on the forward strand.
GGTTAATGTGATGACATATTAACAAACTGGGGTGGCACCGCGACACGATAGGTAAACTCGTCCCCAAGACTACGGTCTTGGAGGGCGAGTTTTTTTATTTGTACAAATTAAAAAATTTATTTAGAGGTGTAAAATGAAAAAAAAATAAGATGTATATTACTTGGAAAAATCCTTTGCTTTTATTATTTGGAATAGGCGTTTCAAATATTGGAGATTGGATTTATTTAATCGCACTAAATCTAATTATCTATGATATGACGAAATCTGTTTTGGCTGTATCCACTCTTTATGTCTTGAAACCATTAGCAACATTACTTACTAACCTATGGGCTGGTAGTTTAATTGACAGATTTAACAAAAAAAATTTAATGGTATTTTTGGATTTTTTGAGGGGATTATTAATATTCTTATTACCAAGTATATCATCTGTTTACCTGATCTTTATCGTCGTATTTATCGTCAATATGGGAAGCTCAATGTTTTATCCAACATCAACAACTTATATAACTAAATTAATTCCACAAAATCAGAGGATTCGATTCAATGCTTTGAGTAGTTTAGTACAATCTGGAGGATTCCTAACTGGACCAGCTATCGCAGGACTACTTTTTCTGATTGGCACACCTATGTTTGCTATTAATATTAATGCGATCTCATTTATCATTTCAGGAATTGTAACAGCTTGTTTGCCTAATTTGGATAAGGTAACAATGCGACAGGTAAAATATGAGAAGCTCTCCTTCAAACTAATTAGGAAAGATTTAACTGAGGTTTTAAAGTTCAGCCGTAAATCAAGTTACGTTATGATAATTTATTTTTTGTTTAATAGTATATTAGTTTTAACGGCTGCTATTGATTCATTAGAAGCAGTGTTTTCAAAGAGCGTACTTCATTTGAGTAATTCAGAATATGGTGTTCTAGTAAGTATTGCTGGAGCAGGAATTGGTATAGGTGCAATTAATAATACAATTTTTGCAAAAAGACTACATCCTTCTTGGCTTATGGGGATTGGGACAATTTTTTTATCATTAGGATATATCGTATATTCATTTTCTAATTCTTTTTCAATGGCTGGATTCGGATTTTTCATATTATCATTTGCGTTGTCTTTTGCAAATACGGGATTTGATACATTTTACCAATCCAACGTAGATGTTAAGATAATGGGAAGAGTTGGAAGTATCTATGGTTTTGTTGAGGCAATATTAGTGATAGTTTCAACTATGCTAATCGGATATTCTACTCACTATGTATCGATTAAAATGTCAGTAATTGCTGGAAGTCTTATTATGCTATTTTTAGCGGTATTTTTAAGTGTATTTATTATCCGACCTTCAAACGAAAACTATTTCAGAAGCATTGGATATAAATAAGTTTTTAGAATTTAGTAAAAAAAATTTTCGTTCTTATGCAACTAACTGATGCTTTATTGTATAAGCTTGTGCAGAGAATCTTGTTAATTAGGAGGGATTTAATGAAAAAACTACAACCTCTTCGGATTCAAACTGGGTGGAAAGTTACCTTTAACTCTTTCATTGAATTGGATCCACAAGAATTAATTGATGAAAATGATGAAAACTGGTGGGAATTTAATGAGGATTTATTGCAAACTTGAAAACAGTGATAAGAATCTAATTTTAGATTTAGGTTGGTATGGGGAGCGCAATTTGAATTCTGGATTTTTTAAAATAAACCTAATACAGAATTTTAACTGGGAAAAGCCTTTAGTAGAATTTATATCAAAGGAAAAAAATGAAATTATAGATAAAATTGAAGAGTGTATGAATTCTTATTAAACTAAAAGCATGTTTGAGTTGAATACCAGCTGCCAATATAGGTGGCTTTTTTTATTTAATATAATGGCAGTTTAGTTACATAAGAGGGTTACTCAGGAAAGACATCGAAGTAGTTAATTTAAAAAAGTATTCAAGTAACAAGGTTAATGTAAGTAGGATTGCAGAAAAATCATATACAATAAATAGAAATACTTACTTAACAAACTATGTAAGGAGATAGTACTTTGAACATTATAACTTTGATTGTAAGTTATTTAATTGGCTCAATCTCTTTTGCTTTAGTAATCGGTAAACTGTTTTATAAGAAAGATATTCGTAATTACGGTAGTGGTAATCTTGGTGCAACGAATGCTTATAGAGTTTTAGGCCTAAAAGCAGGTGTAATTGTTGCAATTGCTGATATATTAAAAGGTACATTTGCTTGTCTACTTCCCTTAATACTTGGTTCCACAGTTAACCCTATTGTATGTGGTTTATTAGCCATATTAGGGCACATATTTTCTGTTTTTGCTAGTTTTAAAGGTGGAAAAGCTGTTGCTACAGCAACTGGAGTTTTCTTATTTTTGACTCCTTTAGGTGTTTTTGTTGGCTTTGTTGTCTTTGTGTTAACTTTGCTATTTACTAAGTATGTATCACTAAGTTCAATGTTGGCTAGTATAGCATTATTCATTTACAGTCTTATATTTGAAGATAAAGTTATCATTGCCCTTTCTCTACTAATAAGCTTAACAATAATCATTCTACATCGACAAAATATAAAGAGAATTGTAAATGGAACAGAGAACAAAATAGTTAAAAATTAATGTTTACTTATTGAACTAAAGCATGCTTTAGTTCGATAACATTTTGGAGCTGTGATCGGCTTCTTTTTTTTTTCAACGAAATGGCAGTTTCGTGGAATAAGAAATGATAAGCTTATTAATATGAATTTCTATGTTAATTCAAATAGTTTTTAATTTTTGGGATGGTGTACAAAATGGTAGGTATTGATTTTACCTTAGCTAAAGGCAAAAGAAGAAGAGACTGGTTAGATATAAATAGAAATGTGAAGTTTTCTGAAAATATTCACTTTCATCTTCGTGGTAAGGAAAGGAATAATGTAAGCTTACGTTTATTACTTGATTTAGATCAATACAGTGATAAGCTTTTTTCAGAGAAAGAAATAAAAGAATTACTCAGTATTTCTGATTATTTGTTAAGTAATTACCAAGCAGAATATGACAGAATGGAAAAAGAAATAAGGAAATTTGCAAGTGAGTTAAAAGAGCTTTGTTTAGAAGCAATCGAACAAAATTTATTCATCATCGCACTTGGTGATTAAGTATAGAAACCTTAGTTTATTTAATGATATGCAGCTAATAAAGTGCTTTAGTTACAAATGTGAATTGTTGTGGGATGGTGAGTAATAATGAAATGGAATGAGATTAAAACAACTGAGGATATAAAAAAACTTCAAATTTTATTTGGAGGATTCCATGATAGTTGTTTAAAAGAATTATATTTGTGGACAGATAGTTTTGTAGATGAAGATTTAACAATGGCTATGACATCGGGAACTAATGTATGAATACTTTTTCAAAGACAGTTTGAAAATACATCAGCAATAGAATTATTGTTTGAAGGTGTAAAACAATTCCACATATCACCTCCTCCAGAACACTCTGATTCAGTAATTTATGGAGCTTCTTTGTTAATTGAAGATGAATTAATTTATTGGGGTGATGACAGTAGTTGGAGTCCAAAGAAGAATATAGATTATGGTGTAAGTTGGATCTCATCTAAAAGACTTAGATGGAGAGATGTTAGTTCATGGATTGGAGAAAAAATGAGATATGGTGTAATTAGTGAAGATTAATTCATTTTTCTTATGCAACTAAAGCATTGCAATAGTTGAAAAACACATAGCATCAGTTTGATCGGTTCTTATTTTTACAATTATATTGAAGGATTCATTTGTTAAGTTGCAGAGAGGAGGAACAATAGTATGATACGCAGATTTTTTAAAAAGAAACAAACATTGTACCCTGCAGATAGTTACTCTAAGGAGTATATAGAAAATATGCTAAAAGCGAGTGAGTATGAATTAACAAGAATACCCACTATTTTTTCATTTTTATTAACTAGCTCTGATGATCTAAAAATTAGAACAGCAAAAGTTCTTTATGAATATGTCATTTCGTTAAACATTCTTGAATTATCAAAGCTTGATAACTTGTTTAGAGAAAGAACTTCATTAGATTGGTCATATGATTGGAGAAATGAATCCCCAGAGAATTTATTATTACCGGATATGTCTGATGATGAGAAGTTAATAATACTAGGATTATGTAGTTTTCATCCAAATGGATATTTTAGAGAAAAAGCGATACATTTATTAAATTTGGATGATTCAGGTAAAGAATTGCCTTATTTACTTATTAGATGTAACGACTGGGTTACAGAGATAAGAGAGACTGCTAAGAAATATGTCAAGATTCGATTAACAATTAAGAATGTAAATCACATCGTAAGTAATCTTCCACTATTCTTTAAGTTAAAGAACACGAAGCGAAATGATAATAGTGTCTTTGAAGATGTAGTCCAGTTGTTATCCCAAAAGGAATCGTTACCTTTTTTAGACGAGGGTACAAAATCAGACTTTACTAAGATTAGATATTTCTGTTATCAAACGATTATATATTCCAAATTAGTTAATAAAGAAATACTTATAAATTATCTTAAACTAGAAAAAGAACCTCACCCACGTCTTTTACTCTTTAATGAAATAATAGGTGATATTAGTGTTAATGAATTTAAAAACTATTACCCTATTTTGAAAAAGGATAAATTTCCAATGATTCGTGCAAAGGTATTAGAGAAATATTATTCTTTCTTTCCAGGTGAGAGCGTTTTAGAACTTGAAAGTGCACTATTAGATAAAAGTGGTACAATTCGATCTATTGCAAGATTCTTATTAAAAAAGCAAAACATAACTGACTTCGCTCCTTTTTACATTCGTATGATCAATTCGGAACAATTTCTTCGTGGAGCAATATTAGGGTTAGGCGAAGTAGGTAAGAAAGAGCACGTCCAGTTGATAATTCCGTTTTTAGGTAATCTTAATGTTTCAATAGTTAAAGCCGCTATCTATGCAATATCTATGTTAGATGGAGAAAATCAAAAGGAATATTTTATGAGACTGCTTGATCATAAACAAGAAGGAGTAGCTAATGCTGCTAGGAAATCATTAACTAAAGTTTACTATAATGATATGAAAGAACAATTATCTAATTTGTTTAAAGAAACTAAATATGAACATACAAAATATAATTTAGCTCTTTTACTTTGTTCACTATCTAAATGGGATGCGATTAACTATATTATTGAGTTTTATGTAAATACGGAAGATACTGTAATCTCAGATATAGGGAGAAAAAATTTTGTTAAATGGATAGGAAATTTTAACCGTATTTTTGATTCACCGACTATGAATCAAATTGAAGCTATTAAATACACATTAGCTAAATATGGTAGAAAATTAGAAAAACAAGAAGTAAAAGATATTGAATTCTATATAAAAGGGTTTCAATAATTTTGACTATGATACAAAATTTGTTCCATTTATTATGGAATCAGAAATTAATAATAGTTAGAGTTTCGAATGTTTCACTTAGACTCGAATGGTATAATTTAACAACATGATCGGCGCTGTTTAGTCGTTTTTTTTATTGAAGTAAATGTTAGTTTAGTGCAATAAGACATTTAGGTTTTATTAAGCTAAATTATTATGTATGAATCGTAACAGACGATTTCATTCAAGGAGATAAATATGAGTATGCAGAATGAATTAAATCAAATAGTCAAAGAAACAATTGCACCTTTATTTAAAGAAAATGGATTTAAGAAGAAAGGAAAAAACTTTGCTAAAATATTTCCTGACTTTGCCTGGACTGTTAACATCCAATCTTCTAAATGGAATACAAAAAATGAAGTAGAGTTTTTATTTAATACTGGAATTTATTGCGATAAAGTATATACCACTTTATCTGAAATGAAATCTCCAATATTTCCATTGGAATTATACTCGATGTTAAGACTACGAATAAGTGATATAAAAAATATACGTGAAAATTGGTATAAGATATCAGATAATACGGATATTGAAGAAATAAAAAAGCAGGTGGAAAGTGACATTGTAAATGTTATAATTCCTTATTTTGAACAGTATAAAACAGTCGAAGATATTATTAATTTTATAGAAATAATGGAAGAACAGGGGGAGTGGGAATGCCCACATCATTTAACACTTCTTTATCATTATTACGGTTATCCTGAAAAAGCACAAAAAAGAATGAAAGAAGTATATTTAACATCCAAGTTTGATACACAAAAAGAGTATATAAAGGAACTTTCCACAAAAATTGGAATAAACGTGAATTAATAGCATACCTTAGATAGTTCAATTTTTAAGAGATTAAAATCATAGTTTAAATGTGTTTGGAGGAAATTTTTTGAATGATTTAATTATAGATACTGTTGCATTTTCAAAAGAAGAATCTAACTTTGATACATACGAAATAATAGATGCAGATTGGAAAGATGAATATGGATTAATAGTACTTCTTAAGGAAAAAAAGAAGTATACCCTCTTCTTTAATGATGAAAATTTTCTTTCACTCAATCTTGAGGTAGATTTCCCAATTGTAAGATGGGTAGATAGGGAGACAATTGTTATTGTAGATTCTAGGGAAGAATTAAAAAAGGATAATGTTTTTATTTTAAATATGAATGGTATTATAGTAGATTCCTTTAACTGTGGAGATGGTGTAGAAGATGTCGAAGTAGGTAAGGAAGGGATTTGGATTAGTTATTTTGATGAAGGTGTTTTTGGAAGTGGAATTTCTACAGAGGGTTTAGTGTTATTCAGCTTAGAAGGTAAAGTGCTTTTTAGATATCACTCTGATTTATTTAAAGGTCCGATTATAGATGATTGTTATGCAATTTCTAAAGGGAAGGGATCGTCCATATGGCTATATCCATATTCTCAATTTCCATTGATACAACTATACCCTGAATCAAGAGAAATAAACACTTATAAAGTCCCTGTAAAATTTCGTGGTTCACATGCTATAAGCATAAGATGTAAGTATGCATATTTTTATGGTGGCTATAATTCAAAAGGTGAACTTTATTGTTGGGAAATTGGGAAGAAAAAACATGAAATGATAGGGAGAATCGATGGGAGAACAAGAGGATTAGGTAATGGTGAAAGTAACCATTTCATTTCTATGTCAGATAAATTGATAAGATTACATAAGATAATAAAAGATGATGAATTTACTTTTTCTTAAATATTGATTTATAGTTATTGAAAAGATTGTGAAGGTAAATGGAATCCATCCTCCATCCTTAGAAGTTAATTTCTTAATGACTAAATAAAAAGAACACTACTTTTTTAGTTACTCAAAAACCGTAGTGTTCTTTTCTATATTTTAAGCATATTTTAGATTTGAAGTTAAAGTTTATTTTTTGATAACAAGAGTTTCCCATCCATCATAATGACCACCGAAATGTTCTGAAGCTTCAATTAAGAAATCAGTTAATTCATCAATACTATCTACATCAACATGATCTTCTCTAGAAATACGGACAGTAAATTCATACTCTTCATCTAAATCTTCATCAATATTTGAATACTTTCCTTCAAAATTAAATCCTTCTTTTGCTATTTCGTTAATAAACTCATTTATCTTTATTTCATCATTAAATAAAATGAAATGTTCGACTTTACGAGGTAATTTTAATTTGTCACCTGATCTTTTTAATTGCTCAATTAATTCAGCATTACTTATATGCTGCAAGTGGTATTGATTTGGATAAAGAAATTCGAAATAATATTCCCAAAGTTCCTCTTCATCCATACCATACACTCCAAATGCGTAATTATTGGCTACAATGATTTGTTCAGCAACTTCAATTAGCATTTTAGGATCTTGTTCCGAAGTATAATAGACAAGTTCTCTAAAACCATCAGTCGTAACTCTTCCAACATTAAGGTAGAGTTTTGGATTAATTCGTTTTTCGATTTCCTTATTAACTTTTTCTAAAACTTTTAATTCATGTTTACTAGGAAAACCTCGTTCGTCTGGATTTTTTAATTGTAGTTTTATACAAACAATAGTTGGATAATCTTCAATATTTACTTCTTCAGTTACTTCCATATCTAATACTACAGTAGCAGGTTTATCATCTATAAAACTAAAATACGCATTCCAATACTCAGACATTTATATTTCTCCTAAATAAATTTGACTTTTATCGCTTAACACGAATTTCTAATTCCTCAAGTTTTAGTGACAATTTTTCTTCATTAATATTAATTTTTAAATCTTCAAATGTATATTCAGCAAAATGAGGTATATCAATTGTAATCGCAGAAAGCTCTTTACTAATAAAAGTAGAGTCCTTACCTGCTTCTAATTTCTTTTTGTAGCGATTAAATTTAGTATCAAGATTTTCCATATTTTCGTACAATTCTTCAACTGAGTTATAAAGTTGAATTAATGGAATAGCCGATTTTTCTCCTACTCCAGGGCAACCAGGTATATTATCACTTGAATCACCTAATAATGCTTTTACATCAACCCATTGTTTTGGATGGATTCCATAATCATTACTAAAGTGCTCTAAGGAGTATACAATTTCACCAGTTTTTTGAGCAATGATTTGAGAGGTATGCTCGTTTATTAATTGTAATAAGTCTCGATCATTACTATAAATATAGCATTTATTTTTTACAGAATTAGACCAATTATTTGATAAGGTTCCCATTAAATCATCTGCTTCATAAGGTGCCATTTCAAGTTGAGCAATACCGATTTCTTCTAATGCTGTTTTTAAAGTGAAATATTGTTCGATAAGTGGCGATGGTAGTTCTCCACGAGTTGCTTTATAAAAATCATATTTATTTCGACGATCTGTTTCTTCACGTTTAACATCCCAAGTAATTGCTAGATGAGTAATGTCATGTTCTTTAATTAAGTTAAAAAGCTTAGGAATAAAAACTCTTAATGCATTTATATAAACGCCATCTTTCGTTTTAGAAAGTTGTTCATCACTTCTGCCATAAGAAGTTGCAAAATAACCTCTACTTAATAAGTTAAAGCCATCAATTAATAATAAAGATTGATTTTCCATTTTATAAATCACCTAATATCTATATATTTAATATCAAAATGATAGCATATCCTACCGAAAATGATAACTAGTGTATTACTGCCAATTAGAATGAAAGTACCGATATTAAGCATATTTTATTGCATTCATGTGTAATGACATAAAACTTTCATTAGAATATAGAATTTTCTGTTTATTTATTAATTAACTTTTACTATAATGGAGTTTATATAAAAAAATGCAAAGGGTAGGTAGTTATATGGAGAAAGTAAAAAGTACTGTTAAGATTGAGGATATTTTAGTTGCCTATAATACGTTAAAAGAAGTTACGAATAAAACACCTTTGCAGATTAGTACAATGCTTAGTGAAAAATATGATTGTAACGTATTTTTAAAGCGAGAGGATTTACAAATAATCCGCTCATTTAAGCTTAGAGGGGCATATTACAAAATTAGCAACTTGTCTTATGAAGAAAGACACAAAGGGGTTGTATGTGCGAGTGCAGGCAATCATGCTCAAGGCGTAGCATATACATGTAATCAATTGCAGGTGTATGCGAAAATATTTATGCCATCAACAACGCCGAATCAAAAAGTATCTCAAGTGAAATTCTTTGGTGGACCATATGTTGAAGTTATCTTAATCGGTGACACCTTTGATATTGCTCATCAAAATGCACAAATTTATTGCAATGAAAATCAAATGACATTTATTCATCCATTTGATGATCAAGATGTAATTGCAGGGCAAGGTACAGTAGCAGTTGAAATATTAAATGAAATTGACCGTCCAGTAGATTATCTTTTCGTAGCAATCGGCGGAGGTGGGTTAAGCTCTGGGGTTGGAACATACATAAAAGGAATTAGTCCTTCAACAAAGGTAATTGGAGTAGAGCCGATGGGTGCTGCTTCGATGGCTGAATCGATTGCAAATGGACGAGTTGTAACCTTACCTTTTATTGAGAAGTTTGTTGATGGAGCAGCGGTTGGCCAAGTTGGCTATTTAACATATGAAATCTGTAGAGATGTACTTGACCAAGTTGTCGCTATTCCAGAAGGTGAAATTTGTACAACAATTTTAGAGCTTTACAATAAAAATGCAATCATTGCAGAGCCCGCTGGAGCTATGTCTGTATCAGCCTTAGAATTATTTAAAGATGAAATAAAAGGGAAGAATGTCGTTTGTATCGTATCTGGTGGAAATAATGATATTGATCGACTTCAAGAAATAAAAGAAAGGTCTTTAATTCATGAAGGACTAAAACATTATTTCATCATCAACTTCCCACAACGATCTGGCGCATTACGTGAATTTCTTGATAAAGTATTAGGACCAAACGATGACATTACGAGGTTTGAATACACAAAGAAAAACAATAAGGACAATGGGCCAGCACTAGTTGGAATAGAATTGGCCAATAAATCCGATTACAAAGCATTGATTGAGCGAATGAATTGTCATGAAATTCAATTCATGGAAATAAATAATAATCCAACATTGTTTAATTTACTTATTTAGACTATTTAATTACTATAGTGAAATAACCCACAAGGTAATATTTTCTTTGTGGGTTTTTGGTTTTATCATCAAAAATGCTTATGAACGTATCACTTCGAAGTATATAATTTGTCCGCATTTCTTCTTAAAGTATATTCTCAGAAAAATACAACACCCTAAAATTAAGAAAAGCTATCACTTAAAGTTCAACTATTCTCTGCTTCAAATTAGGCTAATTCTGTTTTAAATATTTTTGAAATCGTGGCACTTGACATCATAAACTACATAAAATACAATATTTCTAGAAATACTGAAATAAGCGTTGGTTTTTGAGAGGAGGTTAAAGTGGTGAACGATGATATTGCAGTAAAGGTTTATAAAGCATTAGGAGAATCTACTCGTTTACAAATTGTTAAAGTACTTGCTAAGCAATCTGAATTAGCTTGTTCAGAAATGAAAAATCAAATAAAAGTATCGGCCAATTCTACATTGACACATCATTTAAAACCATTACTTGATTGTGGCTTGCTAACAGTCCGCAAAGAAGGAACCTTCAGATACTATAGTTTACAACGAGAAGTTTTGGAAAAATATGCACCCGCTTTACTTTAAAAATAAAGCGGTATAATTTTACTTTATATTTCAGTATTTATAGAAATACCGAATAATCTAAGGGGGAAATGAATATGAGTTTAGTAAGCAAAGATAATACTAGTTGGGGAAAATTAGAAAATGGTCTAGAAAGTAAACTTTTTGAACCAGTAAAAATAGGTGCTTGGAATTTACGTAGTCGTACTGCAATGGCTCCATTAACAAGAAGTTTTGCAGATGATCAAACGGGTGTAGTTGGCGAGGATATAGTTGAATATTATCGCAAACGAGCTGCAGATGGCGTAGGTTTGATTATTTCTGAAGGAACAGTCATTAGTCCACGAGGAAAAGGTTACCCAGGTATTCCAGGAATTTATTCTGAGGATCAAATAAAAGCTTGGAAAAAAGTAACGGATGCTGTTCATAAAGAGGGAGGGACAATGATTTCTCAAATCTGGCATGTAGGACGATTATCTCATCACGAGCTTGCTGGAAATAAGCCACCTCAAGCACCATCAGCGATTCCTGCAGAAGGATTAGTTTCTCGTTTTCGTAAGCCGTATGATATACCTGAAGAAATGACTACTGAGGATATTAAAGAGGTAATCAATCAATATGCTCAAGCAGCTAAAAATGCCATTGAAGCAGGTTTTGATGGAGTCGAAATTCATGCTGCACACGGATACTTAATCGACCAATTTAATTCAGATGTTACAAACCATCGTACAGATCAATACGGTGGTGATCTTCCAGAAAGATTAACTTTCATGAAAGAAGTAATAAAAGCAGTTATCGAAGCAATTGGTACTGAAAGAACAATGATTCGATTTTCTGCTCATAAAGCTGATATTCCGGGTTATATGTGGGAAGACCCAGAATATGCAATTCGTACATTCATTGAAGCATTCAAAGAAGTTGGTGCAACTTTATTACATCCTTCGATTATGCAATTTGATCGTATACTTGCAGATGGTAAAACGATGCATCAGCTTGTTAGAAAGTACTGGGATGGAATTATTGTTGGAGTAGGAACGTTAAATCCTGAAATGGCAGAAAAAGCAATCGTTGAAGGAACAATTGATGTTGCTGCGTTTGGACGTCCTCTAATTTCGAATCCAGATCTTATACACCGTTTGAAAAAAGGTGAAGCAATTGAAGAATATGATGTTAAAAAGCATCTAAATGTTCTAATCTAAGCTTTAATTTGAATAGATAGTAAGAAGGAAGCTAATCAAGTGGCTTCCTTCTCTAAAGTTTACTATTTCGGTATTTATAGAAATATATAATTATGATGAAAGGAATTAGTTTATGACAAATAAAGGGAAAATTTATATTTTAGCAATGATCAGTTTTTTAGTAGGAACTTCACAATATGTTATTTCAGGTATCTTAGATAAAATGGCCGAAGAATTAGGTATTTCGATTGAAGCTGCAGGGCAACTAATTACGGTGTATTCATTAATCTATGCGATCGGTACACCGATATTAATGGCCGTATTAGCTAAAATGGAACGACGAAAATTATTACTATTTTCTTTAAGTGTATTTATTTTAGGTAATTTATTAGCAGTAATTGCACCTGGTTACGGTTTGTTTATGGTTGCGCGTATTATAATGGCATTAAGTGCAGGAGTTACAGTTGTAACTGTACTAAGCTTGGCTGCAAAGATCGCACCAGCAGATAAAAAGGCAAGTTCAATTGCAACTGTTGTCATGGGATTTACTGCTTCACTCATTATAGGTGTCCCAATTGGTAGATTTATAGCAGCTGCCTATGATTGGAGACTGGTCTTTCTTGGGGTTGCCATATTTGTTTTAATCTCTTTAGCAATTATCGTTAAAACAATTCCACAAACACATGGTAATCAACCGATTCCATTATTGCAGCAAATTTCATTGGTTAAACAACCAAAAATTGCATTAGCCTTATCTATTACATTTTTCTTAATGAGCGGATATGGCATCGTATTTACTTATTTATCACCGTATCTTATTCAAACTACTAAGATGAGCGATCATGTTTTAAGTTTTGCTCTTCTAATACTTGGTATAGCTAGTTTATTTGGATCTAAATTCGGGGGATTCAGTGCAGACAAGTGGGGGATTACGCTTACATTAAAACGAGGATTAGTACTTAATATATTATCGATTTTATTATTATCATTCATCTCTAGTTCAATCAATACAGTGATCATTATCCTTACATTATGGTCATTTTCTGGATGGTCATCTGGAGCAACACAACAATTTAACTTAGCAACAATTTCTCCTAAATCATCTGATGTTTTATTAGGTTTAAATCAGTCAATGATGCAATTAGGCTTTGCATTTGGTGCAGCAATCGGAGGGCTTGCAGTCAGTCAATTGTCCATCCGTTCAATTACATGGATGGGCTCAATTCCTGTAGTGGTTTCTTTAATCGTTACGGTTGGATTATCACGTTATTTAATGAATGAAAAGAAAATCAGTCAAGCCGTTGGCACACAAATAAGAGCTTAAATGGACTAATTTATAATTGGAAACTTAGTTTTGTGAAAAAATAATTTATACTTTATTGGGGCTGTCTTATGTGTCGGATAAATTGACAAATAGGCGCCCCTTTTTAATGTCGAAAATAGAATGTACGTGTGCTTTGATCGATCTTTTTTAGAGAAATTAAGAAATTTTTTAATGGATTTAATAAGAATCAGAGAAGTTTTGCTTATTTCGATATGAAAGGATCTTAACTACACAGATTTTAAGTCAAAATACCATTACCAGTATAGGTAATTATTTATTTTATTTGCGATTCTTTAGGATTTAATTGCAGATTTGGTAATTTTAATTGCGGTTTATGGATTTTAATTGCGGTTTTCGGATTTTAATTGCGGTTTTGGATTTTTAATTGCGGTTTTGGATTTTAATTGCGGTATACGGATATTAATTGCAAATTTGATAATTTTAATTGCCATTTTAAAATTTTATTTGCACTTCTCAAATGTTTATTTGCAACGCCTCATCTTTACACATTTCAAACATATTTTTACAGCTAAGACTTAAATCGACATGATTCTTCTTTCACCTCTTATTCACCCCTAGATATTTTACTGAAAAAACAAATTGAATAATATTCGAATTATATGAATCTTTATAATAAATTAAATTCAACCTTTTTCGAATAAATTTTAAATAAAAGTATTCCTAATGCAATGTAACCGATTTATAATTGAATTCGGAAAGCCTCAAATAAGCATATTGTAATCAGTACATAAAAAATTTTCTCTTACAAAAATGGAAAATAATAAAACGATAATTTTTTATATTTATTTAATAATAAGTAATAGATATAAAATGGGGGCTTACTCCTTTTAGATAAATAAACTTAATTAAGGAGCTGGTATTTATGTCAAGCAAGACATTAGAAGCATTTTTAACTCCACAGTTAGCTGAGTTAAAAGAGAAAGGGCTCTATAATGAGATTAACTCTTTAGAAGGTTCTAACGAAGCTACTATTCAAATTAGTGGTAAACAATTTATAAATTTATCTTCAAATAACTATCTTGGTTTTGCGACTCATCCTCGTTTAAAACAAGCTGCTATTGAAGCGACTGAAAAATATGGAGTTGGTGCAGGAGCGGTACGTACGATTAATGGTACGATGGATATCCACGATCAACTTGAAAAAGCGATTGCTGAATTTAAACATACAGAGGCTGCTATTGCATTCCAATCTGGTTTTAACTGTAATATGGGTGCTATTTCAGCAGTTATGACAAAAAAAGATGCAATTCTATCTGATGAATTAAACCATGCTTCAATTATCGATGGTTGCAGACTTTCTGGGGCAAAAATTATTCGTGTAAAACACCAAGATATGGATGATTTACGTGAAAAAGCAAAAGAAGCTACAACTTGTGGCTTATATGAGAAAGTTATGTACATTGCTGATGGTGTTTTCTCTATGGATGGAGATGTAGCAAATATTCCTGATATCGTAAAAATTGCTGAAGAATTTGGCTTAATTACATATATCGATGATGCTCATGGTTCTGGCGTTATGGGTAAAGGAGCTGGAACAGTTAAGCATTTCGGATTATCAGATAAAATTGATTTCCAAATTGGTACACTTTCTAAAGCAGTTGGTGTTGTAGGTGGATATGTAGCTGGTTCGCAACAATTAATCGATTGGTTAAAAGTTCGTGCACGTCCTTTCTTATTCTCTACTTCTTTAACACCAGCAAATGCTGCTGCATGTATTGAAGCAATTCGTATTATGTCTGAAGAACCAGAAAAAATCGACAAGCTTTGGGAAAATGGAGATTATTTAAAAGCTGGTTTATCAAAACTTGGATTTAATATTGGTGAGTCTGAGACACCAATTACACCATGTATTATCGGTGACGAAAATCTTACACAAGAATTTTCTAAACGTTTATACGAAGAGGGAGTTTATGCGAAGTCAATCGTATTCCCAACAGTACCACTTGGAACTGGTCGTATTCGTAATATGCCAACAGCTGCGCATACTAAAGAAATGCTAGATGAAGTTTTAGCTATTTATGAAAAAGTTGGTCGTGAATTAAACGTTATTCAATAATTTTAAAAATTAATTTCGATATATTTTATTACTATAAGGTGGACTAAGGAATGAAGAAAATATTAATTACTGGTTGTTTTGGACAAATCGGTTCAGAATTAACTATGCGTCTTAGAAATGAATACGGTAATGATAATGTTGTTGCGACAGATATTCGCCGTCTTGAAGGTAGTCCAATTTTAGAAACTGGTCATTTTGAAATTTTGGATGTAATGGATAAAGAAAAAATGTTAGAGATTGCTAAAAAGTATGAAGTTGATACTTTCATTCATTTAGCTGCTCTTTTATCAGCAGTTGCAGAAGCAAAACCTACATTAGCTTGGGACTTAAATATGGGTGGATTAGTGAATGCTCTTGAAGTAGCGAGAGAATTAAGCTTAAAATTCTTTACCCCAAGCTCAATCGGTGCATTTGGACCAGCAACACCAAAGGATAACACACCACAAGATACAATCCAACGTCCAACTACAATGTATGGTGTTACAAAAGTAGCTGGTGAATTATTATGTGATTATTACTTTGAAAAATTTGGCGTAGATACTCGCGGCGTACGTTTCCCAGGCTTAATCTCTTATGATACAGTGCCAGGTGGAGGTACTACTGATTATGCTGTTGATATTTATTACGAAGCATTAAAAAATAAGAAATATACTTCATTTATCGGTGAAGGAACATACATGGATATGATGTATATGCCTGATGCAATTGATGCAATTATTAAGTTAATGGAAGCAGATCCATCAAAACTTAAACATCGTAATGCATTTAATATCTCAGCGATGTCATTTGAACCAACTCAAATCGCGGCATCTATTCGTAAATTCATCCCTGAATTTACATTAGATTTCGACATTGACCCTATTCGTCAAGGTATTGCCAATTCATGGCCAAATTCAATTGA
This sequence comes from Bacillus sp. AFS029533, assembly GCF_002585125.1. Lineage (NCBI taxonomy): Bacteria > Bacillati > Bacillota > Bacilli > Caryophanales > Bacillaceae > Bacillus > Bacillus sp. AFS029533. Next base: position 19,721 of record NZ_NUQC01000009.1, read on the forward strand.
TAGCTCAGCTGCAAAAGAAGAGTGGGGCTTCGATCCGAAATTTGATTTAGATCGTATGTCTGAAGATATGTTAAATAAATTAGCTGCAAAGTTAAACGTAACTCAAGCTTAATCAAAAAAGAAGGAGACAGTTGTCTCCTTCTTTTTATTTTCCCTTTTGTTTACTAATTCCTGTTTTTGGTATTTTGTTTAGTACTTTGACACAAACTTATCATGTATCAAGAATGAAAAATTAAAATGCTGTTAAAAAAGGAAGTTAGAAGATGAATAATTTAGATCACAAGGGTTTACCTTTAACGATTAAAGAGATTAAAACTGCATATGAACTTTTAGGGGGTAAAGTTCGAAAAACACCATTAGTAAAATCATTTTATTTAACTTCAAAGTCGGATGGAGAAATTTATTTAAAACTTGAAAATATGCAATTAACGGGCTCATTTAAATTTCGAGGTGCATTTAACAAAATTTATCATTTAACTGATGAAGAAAGAAGTAAAGGAATTATCGCATGTTCAGCTGGTAATCATGCACAAGGTGTAGCATTATCTTCAAAGCTATTACATATTAAGAGTAAAATCATCATGCCTTCATCTGCACCAAAAGCAAAGGTTGAAGCAACAGAAGGCTACGGATCAAATATCATTTTATACGGTGATACTTTTGATGATGCGAAAGACTATTGTGCTAAAGTACGAGACGAAACTGGTGAAACATTCATCCATCCTTATGATGATATTTACATTATGGCTGGTCAAGGGACTATTGGGATTGAAATTTTAGATGATCTTTGGGATGTTGATACAATCATTGTTCCAATTGGTGGTGGTGGCCTTATTTCGGGAATTGCAGTCGCTTTGAAATCATTTAACCCTTCAATAGACATAATTGGAGTTCAAGCTGAGAATGTACATGGCATGAAAGCATCAATAGACGCCGGAGAAATAGTGAGTAACTATATTGCTCCTACAATAGCCGATGGTTGTTCTGTTAAAGTTCCAGGGAAATTAACATATGAAATTGTAAAAGAATTAGTAAGTGAAATAATTCTTGTAAGTGAGGATGAAATAGAAGTAGCAATGAAGGATTTACTACAGCGCGGTAAAGCAGTTGTGGAAGGTTCTGGTGCACTAGCGACAGCAGTAATTTTATCTGGTAAAGCTTCAAAATATATAAGAGATAAAAAAGTAGTAGCGATCATATCGGGTGGTAATGTTGACCTCGAGAGAATTTCCAGTGTTTGTGAACATTTCTTTGGAAATGAAGTAAAGTGATTTATTAAGAATGGGTGATCCGATTGTCGGAAAATAAATTAAGAAGAGAAATGGGATTTATTGCAGCTTTAACTACTGTAATTGGTACTGTAATTGGTGGTGGGGTTTTCTTTAAAGCCACAGCTGTATATGGCGCAACTGGATCTGCGAGCTTAGGCTTATTAGCATGGATTATTGGAGGCATTATTACAATTTGTGCTGGTTTATCAGGTGCTGAGCTTGCCGCAGCAATTCCAAAAACAGGAGGAATGATTGCCTATTTAAAGCACACATATGGAGATCTGACTGCCTATTTACTCGGATGGGCACAAACGATTATCTATTTTCCAGCTAATATTGCCGCTCTCTCGATCATATTTGGTACGCAAGCAGTTTCCATCTTTGGTGTCCCTGCCAATTCTAATCAATTCACTGTAAGTATTATTGCTGTAGTTACTGCAATTTTTATCACTTTAATGAATTTTTTGGGAGCAAAAACTGCTGGTAGTATTCAATCACTTTTTACGTTTTGTAAACTAATACCGTTGGCGATTTTGATTATATTTGGATTATTACATGAAGGAAATGTAACTTTTCAACTTTTTCCAGTTGAAGTAGGAAGTGATCGAAGTTTTTTACCAGCACTTGGATCAGCTTTACTTGCTACGATGTTTGCATACGATGGTTGGATACTCGTAGGAAATATAGCCGGAGAAATGAAAAACCCTAAAAATGATTTGCCAAAAGCAATCGTATTTGGCTTAGCAGCTGTAATGGCTGTGTACCTTTTAATTAACATATCCTTTTTATTTGTATTAACCGCAGAACAATTAGCTAGTACATCTACACCTGCCACTGAAGTTTCGAAAGTCTTATTCGGTAACTTTGGAGGAAAACTCGTCTCAATCGGAATTTTGATATCTGTATTTGGCACAATTAATGGCTATACAATGACAGGTATGAGGGTTCCATATGTAATGGCTAGAGAACAAAAACTTCCTTTTAGTAGTTGGTTTGGTAAATTATCTAAAACTGGTGTTCCATATAATGCTGGTCTATTTATCCTAATAGTTGCCATATTTATGATGTTTATAGGTGGATTTGACTTATTAACTGATATGTTAGTATTTGTCATTTGGATTTTCTATACATTAACATTTATTGCGGTTTATATTTTACGAAAACGGGAACCAGATCTAAAAAGACCATATAAAGTACCTTTTTTACCTTTAGTTCTCTCAATCGCAATAATTGGGGGGATCTTTATAGTCGTTAATACACTAATGACGCAAACTATTTTAGCTTTTTGGGGAATTGGTTTAACGTTAATTGGACTTCCTGTTTATTACATGTTAGGGAAAAATCATGTTGTCGTAGATGATGAGTGAAAAAGGTAGGAATTTTTCCTACCTTTTTGAATGTAACCATACACTAGTTATTAATTTTTATGGATAACAATTATGGCTGCCTCATTGGAGTCTTTGAATAAACCAATAAAATGCCAACACAAAAATAAGGCAAGACATTGAGACCACCATTTTACGATACCATGGGAAACGTCGTAGCAAAAGCAAAAAAGGAAGTAAAAGGCAGAGGACCATGAGCTGGCCAACTTCCACACCTAAATTAAACGTCAGGAGAGAGCCAAGTTGATTACTCTTTGGAAGTCCAGTTTCAGCCAAGGCTCCGGCAAAACCCATACCATGAATCAAACCAAATATGGCCGTCAATAGCCATCGCCATTTTGCCTTTTGAACAAATATGTTTTCTACTGCCACATAACAAATTGTCAGGGCTATCAAGGATTCGACCCAGTACGGGATGACGTGAATGCGACCGGTCGCCACTAGGAATAGTGTAACGCTGTGGGCGATTGTAAAAGCAGTAACAATCTTCAACGCATCCTTGAGTCTAGTTGCGATTAATACTAAGGATAATAAAAATAGCAAATGATCATAACCTGACAAAATGTGTTCGATTCCAAGCTTAAAGTATTTCCACAAAACAGCGCTAATATTAGGCTGGGGAAGATCATTAGGAGGATCCTTAGGAAGGTTGATCATAATATCTCTATTAGTGCTATCAATCATATTCTGCTGAAAATAATCCCCTACATGGACCATGAGTACACTTGTATGAGCAGGCACATCGTCAAACACAAGATCGTAATGAAGATTAAATTGTTTGATGTTTTCATCGGCGATAAACCTCATTTGATATTCCATGCCTCTTATAACACCCTTTTGCGCCATGTTCATCGAAACCAATTCCATTGTTAAGGGCTTTGAATCCACATCTATGCGAAGGCCTTTCTGTAGATAGGATTCGATTTTTTGCGTGGCCGATTCATCATTCACCAGATTATCTAAGTCAGTACCGAAATGTGGAAACAAGTCCTTTTGTTCAATAAAAAGATCATAGAGAATCTCGTTCCCTTCAATGTTTAAATCTGAGTAGCTCATATCTATGGAATGAGCATGTGAAGTTTTGGTTGGCCCCAAAATTAATAGGAACATGATGACGAATATGGACAGAAATGAACGCTGCTTCATAGTAGATCCTCTTTTCATGAAATGTTAGTATTACAATCTGCAAATAGTTATTCCTGTTACGAACGTTCAATCTGCAATCTGAACATGTTGAGCCAATATCCCGTTGCAGAGCAAGGAAATGCAGCTTTAGTACGTCTTTGAAACTATTAATATTCCAAATGGATGAGGGGGAGAAAGGTGATCTCCCCCAGTTTCATTACTGATCCATCCTAAATTTTGCTAATGTGATGACACCTGCGTGAATACTTTTGGTTTCAAACACTTGAATTGCTCTACTTTTGAGTCAATACATATTGAGAGTCTAGCAGCAATATTCAGCTGCTTTGCTTGAGATTTGCTCCCGCTTTGAGCCTTCAATTCATTTACAAAGCTGATCAAATCGTTGTCTGCCAATTTTTCCAGCAGACTATCGGTAATACTGTTCCTTTGGCAATCCCTACTGTTATGCTCTTTAACGTCACGGTTGAACGACTTGGAATGTCTTGCGATCCACTACCGTATAACCGTCATTGAGTAAAAAGAGTACATCATAAGTCCCAGGGGCCAGTCCATTGTTTAAACTAACTCTTCCAGATCCAGGCGTTAAATAACTCCATCGCAAAGATGCACCGGCGTCTGGAGGAACAGCTCCGGTTTTGTATATGCCGACCCAATCTTTCCCGTTTAACGCTGCCCCAGTATAGGATAAGGTAATAGCTTCCCCTTGGATGTACTGGGATTTGTCTAGTGTTATTGGGCCTGTAGATACTCCAACTGCTTGAACAGTTACATTAATGCTTGTTGTCAATGGAACGCTGTTCGGGTTTTCAACTCCGGAAGGCAGGGTTACGGTCCCTGGCACCGAGAAGGTCTGCTCCGTCTTGATAGCCGGATCGTAGCTAACGCCGCTTAATTCCCAAGTCACACTTGCGTCCACATTTCCTCCATCGGTTGCAAGAATTACTTTTGTGGGCAATCCAAGAGCTTCCGCTGTCTTGGCCGTTCCGTTGTTCGCAGATACCGATGCAGGCGCAGGTATGCTGTTTAAATTAACATTTTTACCCTCAATGTCAATGTCCTGAGAAGAACGGTTATACATGGAATCGTCGGCAAATACCCTGAGTATATATGGAGTAGTCGGCGACAAATCTGTAAATTTATAATGCCTGTATTCATCGAATGGCTTGTCTAGCGGAAGCGAAAGACTGTTAAACGATTTTTCAACTTTACCGTTGAGCTTGTTGATAAGCTGAATATTATATTCCAAAACGCGCACATTGTCATTTGCTTGCTTTATTGTAAAAGCAAGTTCGTTGTTTTTGTAGGAATCTACCGTAATACCTTCTTCAAACTGTGGAGCTATGAGTTCTCTTATATCGCTTCTGCTATAGGTAAAGGCCTTTTTGCCTTCACCGACGATTTTTACAGAAGGTATGCCTACATATTCATCTGTGCTTAAATTATATTGTTTGATGATAATTTTTGAACCGTAAACCTCTAAGAAATTCACGATGCGAGGCGTAGTTTTATAGTTGATATACGCACCTTCTAAATATCCGCCGTACGGACCGTCATCAATATAACTTGAATATGAACTCGCACCGCTGTCGAGAAACGTAGCCGAACCTTGATAATGAGAACGTTCGTCGGTCGGGTCGTATTGCGTATGCCCTGACATATAGACTACCTGCGACAAGTCATTGTCGGCAATATACTGACCTACATTATTACTTGCTGCGCTGCTCCATCTACCTGACCATACTGTTCCGCTTATAGGGTAGTGAGAAGATAAAAATATAGGTTTTTTTGGATCGTAATCTGCTTCTGTTTTAATTTGGTTGAGTAATTCTTTGGTTTTCCCAACGGTATTGTCGTTGTTATAATTTCCGTCAAATCCAACAATATTATATCCTTTTACCTTTACCCTATAGGCACTATTAAAGAAGTTGTTATCGTATGAATTCGTTGAGGCGTTCCACGCGCCTGCCGAACCGACAGGAATAAATTTTTCAGCGCCGCCCATATCATGGTTGCCTCGTACCATATAAAGCTTTGTATTGTCAAACAGACCTTCACCTTTCAGTTTATTGTAAATGTCTGTCATATTTTTCATCCACACATATTCATTGGCGTTGTTACCGCCAGTAACGTCGCCAGGAATAAAGAGTACGTCGGCCTGTGGGAATAACCTTAGTTCTGTTCTGTAATCTTTTTCAATGCGCGCAATTGTTGCGGGATTAGCACTTACTTCCGGGTCGCTGTCCACAATCATATTTAAACCTGCAGGGGTTAGCTTTTTATTACTTTTTTGGTAGATGAATATGGCATTGTTTAGTTCCCGTTCGTAATAATTAATGGTTTCCTGTGTATATAAATTTACTTTTTGAGTGGTTGCAACCTTAGTTGCCGTATTCAAAACCTTTTTCAAATAATCAAAATCGGTTTGGCTGTAGTCGTTACCGAGACCGTCCGTTACTATTTTATTAGCTTTTGAAATTGTGTCGTTAAGTGCTTTCAAATCTACTTTATTTACAGCGTAACTATTATAATTAGCTTGAACCATTTCACTGCTAAATGCACCTTTCCAAACATTCAAATCAGCTATATCGAATGAATTTCCGCCATTTTTGCCTATTCCGTCGCTACCTATATTTAATGGGTTCGATGTATCTAAACTTCCTACCCCGAGTGAAGTTTCGGTCATTTTGTAACCATCAATATACAACGATCCGAGCATTTTATCCCTATCTACAACAAATGTCACGTAACGCCAATTAGAAGCATTAAACGTATCACGCCCAAATTTTACTGATGATGTAGGGAATCCTAAATTCATATTGGCCGAATTGGCTGATGTAAATATAGCCCAACCTTCGTTAGAGCTCTTAGTAAAATCCTTGTTTGATAATATTACCTGATTATTGTTAGTGTCACCCTTATACCAGAAGGATGTTGTAAAACTGTCATTACCAAAATTCAAGCTATGCTTCGTACCAACATAATTCCCGTCACCGCTTTTTAAGTGAAGGGCTTTGGTCCCGGGTAATACACCGTCTACATAACTATAATTTCCTTTCCCTTCCAAATTTTCTTGATTTGCATCGTCCTTTAAATTATAATCGAATTTCATCGATGCAATAAGTGGGGTGGCATTTAATACTGCGTTCGTTGGCAATGAAGTTTTTCTGTCACCATTTGATGGTAAACTAACTACAACGCGCAATTTTTTACCAATATCATTTAACGTTACGGTGTAGCTTTTTGATGTACCACCAGATTTTACATTAATATATTGATCGCTGATACGTGATTCCTGTACTTGCCATTGAAATGTTAGATTTTTGCCCATTGAACCATGACCCATGGTTACATTGGCGGTGATCGTTTGTCCGCTAACCGGCTGCATATTGTCGATTTTAACGAGTTTGGCACCCGAATCGTTTGCAAGTGCGTCTGTGGTGTTTGATAATATAACGAATATCATCGTTAATACGAGAGAAATAGATAAATATTTTTTCATTACAGAAAACCTCCAGTAATTCTAATTTTCTACGATTACCGCGAATTGTTCTAAATAAGAGACAAACTTTTCTTTTGACTTTTAAATGAATATCACTTATCTGAAATAGCCGTTTGTCGTCTTGATTAGATGGAAAAATTCGTATAATAACGGAGGGGGGCCCCGTTAATATCGAATTTTGTTGTCCCTCACTTGATGGACAGAATTGAGCAAAATTCGTATGCTTTGATCTTTTACAACTATCGGTACATGATTCCACCCAATTTAACATTTCAACTCACTGAACATATTCCGAAAATATTAGGTGAATTCGACGTAGTAAAGCTTTTTACAACAATTAATAAGCTGTGAAAAATAGTTAAATATCAATAAATTATTACTCCTCCTTTTTCAAATGAACCTTTCTTAAGACTTCTTCTCAAAGCGAAGACAGCCTCAATTTAGAAATTCTGATTTTTTTTCAGTAAGATGGTGAAAAATTATCACATGGACAATTATATAAGCACTATGTAAATTAAATATTAATTCTAAATTATCTATTATTAATTAAACGATTTGTGTTAAGTAATACTTAATGATAAAAACGATTAAACTTAAATGTTTTCCTGCAAAAAGTAATCAAATAGAAATACCAAAGACCTAAAACTATATACTCCTCATTCCTCTATCATTAAGCTAGAATTGATCTTTAACATTTAAATAAATGCAAAAGAGTTCAAGAAAAACTACATTCTTGAACTTAAATAGATGAATTTGAAATCATGTCTGCTATCATTATTTTTCGTGTTCCTATCGATCGTCGATCCTTCTAGATTAAAATAATCTGGATATAATTGATAAAATTAGCCAATAATTATACATCTTAATTATTGACCATATGTAAAGTAAACTTGAATTTTAAGTTAACCAATTAATCGTATAAAGATATTCTTAATAATGATTTACATTATAGGCACAACCTGAAAAGAAAACTTATGAAAAACCAGATACTCCTACCGATTTCGGATTAAAAAATGAATGTGAATCACATTAGGATGATTAGATAGTAAATGTTATTTCACACGAAAAAGGAGCAATCGTTATGGGATTGCTCCTTTTTTTATATTCCATCTCTAGACAAATTTTAAGAATTACTTATTTCATGAAATGTGTTTTCATTTGAATTAGTCGTGGTAAAATTTAAAAATCTAAAAGATGTAATGACTCCAATCAATAAAAACAAACTTGCAATGATTGGCGGTAAAAGATGATAAAAATCAGTGTACCCAATCATAAAATGGACTCCAAACGCAGTTATAAACGCGGGTAAACTCCCGAACAATAATGTCCACCAGATCCATTTTTGATTATGTCTGAATCCCCATAATGAAATCATGAGTACTAGTAAGCCAACACTTACTAACCCACCTCCAAATCCGGCGCGATCATGTGAGATAACAGGTATTAAGTGTTGATTAAATGCATTCAACTCAGAAGGTGTTATACATAGATAATTTAAATCTGTTTTCACAAAGGTAGTAGTGACACCTACAAATGAAATAATACATCCTCCGAGTATGATCGAAAATCCTAATATAATAAAAAATAATTGACCTATTAAACTAAACTTCCAATCTCTATTATTTGTTAGATTTTCAGATTCCGGACTTCTATTTAAGCCTCTAGTTTTAAAAAAACCAAGTAAGAATGGTATTAATAAAACTACCCAAAATAAAGCGTGTAACCAATCAAAATACCCATATCCTATAAATAAAAATATCGCTAAAAAACCTACGAACGCACTAGTATCAGATGCTTTCTTTGCCCAATGATAATGATGTTTAATTCCATTTCTGGCTAATGACATGAACAATATTCCCCCTGACATAATCGTCCCAGAAAGTGTCATCCGATCATGTGACATAAAGGGGAGAAGCCGATCATTAAACTGTAAAATTACATGACGTTTAATCGTTAAAAAGTGCTCATCATATGGAAGGACAATGGAAGTTAAACTAATAAATAAAGCAAGTAATCCTCCAATAAACATGAAAAGTCCAAATAAAAAGTACCATTTCCATCCGTCACTTAAACTAGTCATCTCTTTTTTACTTCTATACATTATCGCTTCATTAATCCGTTTTGGTAGACCAGGACCACTGAGCACATATCCATGAGTTAAAAATACTAATGATGATCCAGAATCAATTATTTCTATTGCATCAAACGGCTCAACAACTCCACCTTTTGTAAAAATTGGTTTCTCAAACTGAATTGATTTTAACTTTTGAATAGTATTTATTAAGCTGTTTTTTTGCTCTATATCAGTAGTAACTGGAGGTTCTTCAATCAATATTGAATCGAATGGATAATTTTCTTGTTTAAGAAGAATATCAATTTCATTTGAATAAAATGATAGACAAATAGGTTTACTAGAAGCCCAATTATTTTTTACTAAATCCATGGCCAAATCAAACTCTAGGATGAATAAATCAACAAAATCTGAAAGCCTTGATTCGATCAGTTTAAATTCTTCAAAACTCCCAACTATTCTAGCAAAAATGGGAACCTTCTTATGTATTTTAGAAAGTTTATGAACTGTTTGTTCTACGGTTAGTACTTTATTTTCCTCTGTTCCGATTAATTGGTTAAGTTTGAAATCAATGAGCGGACTTTGGCTTGTATAAGAGTCGTTTATTGAAATAGGACCGATTTCAATCACACCAAATCCTAAATTCATAAAAGCGTTTGTGCCAGATAGATAGGGGTCAATCTTAGAGGCCAATCCAATTTGATTTTTAAGTTTCAAATTATGAATCTCATTTTTAAGGGAGCTGTCTGTGTTTAAATGACCAAGAAATTCGATTAGATTCGGACCAAATGGAAAAGAAGAGATTTTATTCATGCTACTATGAATGAATTCTCTTGAAACTTTAGAAGGAAGCTTTGAGAGCATTGGTTTAAAAATTGTATGATAAGACCAATCAGGCATCGTATAACCTCATTTTTTTTAAGATTACTTATAGTTTACTTTCTCAAATATAAAATGAAAACACTTTCTTTCTAAATTGTGAATTGATTCACATCACATTGGAATTTTTGTATAAATATGGTATAAATAAAAAGAGTTATCTACTTTCAAAATTAGTAAGACAAGTAAGGAAAAGGTTGTATAGAAAGGCGTATATGTGATTACAATGGTAAATATGCAAAAAGTGATAGTCATAGTTGGTCCTACAGCAGTAGGGAAAACAAAGCTAAGTATTGAACTTGCAAAAGCTGTTGATGGAGAAATCATTAATGGTGATGCAACACAAGTTTATAAAGAATTAAATATTGGAGCAGCTAAAGTTACAGAAGAAGAAAAGGAAGGAATTCCGCATCATTTAATTGATTTTCTTGATCCAAATGATTCGTTTACAGTTGCGGATTTTCAAACTTTAGCTAGAGAAAAAATTAAAGAAATAGCTAATCGAGGTAAAATCCCAATTATTGTTGGTGGAACTGGATTATATATCCAAAGTGTATTAACTAAATATGAATTTGCTGAGCAAGAAGGTGATGAGCTTTTAAGAAACCAATTAGAGGGCTTTGCGATGGCCTTTGGGAATAAAGCATTACATGATCAATTAAAAGAAATTGATCCAGAAAGTGCAAAGCAAATACATATGAATAATGTTAGAAGAGTAATCCGTGCAATTGAAGTTTTCAAACTAACGGGACAAAAATTTTCAGAGACCGCATTTAAAAAAGAGCCAGAGTATTTATATGATGCAGAAATAATCGGATTATCGATGGATCGAGAGCTACTATACAATCGAATTAATTTACGAGTTGATCTAATGTTGGAAGAAGGACTAGTAGATGAAGCAAAAATGCTCTACGACAAAGGTATTCGAAATTGTCAATCAGTACAAGCGATTGGCTATAAAGAGCTTTACGATTATTTTGATGGAAGCTTAACGAAAGAAGAAGCAATCGATTTAATTAAACAAAGTTCAAGAAGGTATGCAAAAAGGCAAATGACGTGGTTTAGAAATAAAATGAGCATCCATTGGTTTGATATGGATGGACATAATATTGATATAAAAAAACTGGAAATTTTAGCTCTACTTGAAGGAAAGGGCTATTTCATCTCGAATAAATATATGTAGAGGTAGAAGAGGAGGAAAAGGACATGAAAACATCAATCAACATTCAAGATCAGTTCTTAAACCAATTACGTAAAGACAATCTAGCGGTTACAGTATTTTTACTAAATGGATTTCAAATCAAAGGTAAAGTAAAAAGCTTTGATAACTTTACGGTATTGTTAGATGTTGAAGGTAAACAACAATTAATATATAAACATGCAATTTCAACGTTTGTACCATCTAAAAATGTACAAATTGAAATGTAAAATAAATTTAAAAAAGAGCATTGATCTTATGGTCAATGTTCTTTTTTAATTATGATAGATAAATTAATAAAGATAATTATATTATGTAAACTAGAGGAGGAGAAACAAATGTATGTTCCAAAAGAATTTAAAGAAACAGATCTAAATCAATTAATAGCCGAAATGAAGAAAAATAGCTTCGGAATATTATTATCAAATAATGACGAAGCAAAAATAGAAGCAACTCATTTACCATTTATCATACAAGAAGCTAAAGAGAATTTAATCATAATTACACATTTAGCTAAGCCAAATCCTCAATGGAAAACGATGAATGGAAAGGAATGTTTAATAATCTTTTCAGGGCCACATGCATATGTTTCTGCTTCATGGTATGAAGAAAAAAATACAGTTTCAACTTGGAACTATACAGCAATCCATGCTTATGGAAAAGTAACAACAGTTGAAAATAAGGATGAAATGAGAGAAATCGTTTTAAAAACAACTGACTATTTTGAAAAAGGACAATCAAAACCTTGGAAATACAAAGATCACACAGATTATGTTGAAAAATTACTTTCAGGAATTGTTTGCTTAAAAATTGAAGTAACAGAGTTAATCGGTAAAAAGAAATTAAGTCAAAATCATTCGATTGAGAGAAGAGAAAAAGTGATTGCAGCTTTGCAAAATGAAGAAAAATATTCTTCGAAAGAAATTGCTGAACTTATGAAAGCAAAACTAAATACAAGAGCATAAAAAGAAGTTTACTATACTGTAAAAGCAGGGAGTTATGATGTTAGAAATCATAACTCCTTTTTATTTGGGTATTCATTTTCTTGATAAAATTGAAAGTATCGTTTTAAGGAAACGGAGGTCTTCAACCCAACTAATTGCTGAATATCTTCCACTAATAATCCCTCTTTTATTTTCCGTAGAATAAAAGTATTTCTTAAATGTTGTGAGCAAAGTCCCTTTCTAAGTCCAGCTCTTTTAACTTCCAGCCTAAGCATTTTTTGAAATGCAATTTCAGTTAGTGCTTTCGGTGAATCTGTATCGTAAACCCAATGGAATGTCATGCGGTTAAAATCAAATGCAACAAAGAGCGGATGAGTTGAATGATAGTGAGGTCTTACGGGCTCTGGTATCGTAACAAAATAATTATATAATAGTACTCGATCTTCTTTTGTGAGAATAATTGTTCTTTTAGTCCCTTCCTTGCTATGGACAACAAGTTCATTTAAAGCGAAGTTAATGTCTCTCATTTGTAAATCAATTAATTCCTTTAAAGTTAGTCCATAAAACAGCATAAAACGAATCATAATTTCGTTACGATCCATTAAAAATGATCTAGCTTTTAATTGTTTTTCTGACAAATCTGTTGTGGATTGAACGATTGATAGTAATTTTTTCTCTTCTTCTTCAGAAATAAAATCGTCCGTTGAAAGGGCTCGTGAAGGCGCTGCTAAATAGTTAGTGAATGGAATAATATTTTCGATTGAAGCATTATTAGAATGTAAAAATTTATAAAATTGATTTAGTACGACATATATTCGATGCATTGTTTTCTCATTATATCCACGTTCAGATGTTAAAAAATAGAAATAATTATTAAAATCTTGAACTTGTAATGTACTAAAACTTTCATTAACTTTTTTAAAGTAACGGAAACATTCTTCTAAATCATAGCAATAACGCTTAATAGTAGATTCTTTTCTTCCTTTACTATTTAAGTGAGAGGCAAATTGCAAGATGACATCAGGTAAAGTAGCAATCGTTAAGTTTGGGATCGTCAAATTTATCAACTCTTCTCTTTTTCTCTCATTATATCAAATAAGTTAATAGAATTTAGTAAAATTTAGCAATCTTATCCATTTAACAGTTAGTTTGGAGAATAAAAGTTTTGAAATTAATTGTTCGTACATATAATAGTAAAAAACTTATTTAGTAAAATACTTTCAAAAGCGCATAAAACGAATTGTAATGTGATTTCTCGTGGAGTGCTTACTTATAGATACACAAAAAATGTTCGACAGAATAAGAGAGGTGTCATGTTTGGAGCAACCAATTCGTTTAAAAGATAACGGCCAAATAAATGTTGTACTGAATACAGTGAAAAGGGGAGAGGTTTCTCCAAATCCAATTATCGAAACAGTGAAGCAGCCTAAACATGAGTTATTAATTGAAATAGAGGATCAATTAAGGCATTTAATTGGCATGGAAGAAATAAAAAAAATGATTCATGAAATTTATGCTTGGATATTTATTAATAAAAAAAGAGAAGAATTAAGCTTAAAAGCTGAAAAACAAGTATTGCATATGTTGTTTAAAGGCAATCCAGGAACTGGAAAAACGACTGTTGCAAGGATTATTGGTCAATTATTTTTGAAAATGGGTGTATTGTCAAAAGGCCACTTAATCGAAGCAGAAAGAGCTGATTTAGTCGGAGAATACATTGGTCACACTGCTCAAAAAACTAGAGATTTAGTAAAAAAAGCAAATGGTGGGATACTTTTTATTGATGAGGCATACTCACTTGGCCGTGGAGGGGAAAAAGATTTCGGAAAAGAAGCAATTGATACACTTGTTAAACATATGGAAGATAAACATGGTGACTTTGTACTGATTCTAGCCGGTTATTCTTCCGAAATGGATTATTTCTTAAGTTTAAATCCTGGACTAAAATCAAGATTTCCTTTCATTTTAGAATTCCAGGATTATTCTGTAAAGGAACTTCTAGATATTTCAAAAAAAATGTTTGTTGACCGAGAATATATACTTTCACGTGAAGCGGAATACCGATTAAGAGACTTTATCCAAAAGGCAAAACTTGAAAATCGTGCTCATTTTAGTAATGGGCGTTTTGTCCGTAATATTGTTGAAAAATCGATTAGGACACAAGCCACTAGATTAGTATCAGAGACCGAATTTAATCGAGAAATATTAATGAGAATCGAAGAAAAAGACTTATTTACTTCAGACAAAATCGATTCGATTAATTGACCGATTAGCTATTTTATTTGGTGTTTTCTACCCCACCAACCTTTAATGTTAAAATAAATTGAAATAATGACCCCAAATAAAATATTGAGGACAATACAATAAACATAACCATATTTCCATTTTAACTCAGGCATATTTACAAAATTCATGCCATAAAATCCTGCAATAAAAGACATTGGCAAGAAAATGGCACTTATGAGTGTTAAAGTTTTCATAATATCATTTGTACGGTCAGATTTTAAGGACATTTGCAGTTCTATAATGCCTCCCATACTTTCTTTAAAATTATCAAGGGCATTAATAATACGTTCATAGTTCTCTTTCAATTCATTAAAATAAAAACCTGCATCCTGACTTAAGAAAGGAAAATCTGCTTCGACGATTTGGTTAATGACATTTACTTGGGGCTCTACAAGCTGTCTTAAATCTTGAAGTTGAACTTTCCAATTGAAAATTTTCTGATCCAAATCCTTTCGAAATGGGTCATTAAATAAGTCTCGTTCAATTTCTTCAATCTCATTTGCAAAACGATCAATAGAAATAAGGAACTTCTCAATAACTTCATGGAATATTTGATATAAAACATGGCCAGCATGGTCTACTTTAATATAATTTTGACTGAATTCCTGCGTTACATATTTGAAAAGATCGATTTCATGATCTTCTATATATGAAATAATTAAATTACTGCAAACAAGAATATTTATTTTTGTTGGTTTAAATAACTTAGTTAAAGCATATAGGGAAAGTATTGCCTCGTTTTTAAAAACATTTATTCTTGGCTTATGTTCACTATGGAGAAGTTTCTTTTTTGCTAAAGGATGAATCGTTAAACTTTCAATAATAGTAGTTAATTCATCAAAGGATTTATTATTAAAGTGATACCAAAGAATTTCATCTTTCGTTGGAAGCATAAATTTATCAATTGTTTCGACAGATTGATTTGTTATATTATATCTCTTCAAATGAAATTCTCCTTTAAATAAATTTCTAAAATAGTGTTGGCAAGAATAGGTAAATTATGTGAAGAAAACTAATTTAAGATTAAGAAGGGGCCTCGAATTAAGAGGTGTGTATTATAGCGGTCACAATCATTTTATTTATAAATTATGATAATACAATATTCTACTAGATCGCAAAAGCTGGAAGGATAAGCCTTTTCCTATTTATATTTAAAGCCTGAAAAAAACAAAAAAGAGGATGATTTATTCACCCTCTTTTTCTTTTTTAAATATTAGTTTCTGCATACTTTTTGAAATTGTCTAGAATTGCTTGCCATCCTTGTTGTTGAAATTCAACTGGATTCGTTTCTTCAGCATCGAATGTTTCAATTACTTCAGTAGTGTCTTCTTTTCCTTTAAACGTGATCTTAACTTTTCTTCCATCACCTAGAGTATATGCAATTACTTCATAGTTTTTTACTTCATCATAAATTCCTCCGAAGTCGAACCCAAAACTGCCATCTTTTGCTTCCATTCTTGATCTGAATTCACCACCAACTCTTAAATCATTCTCAGCAATTGGTGTGTGCCAGTCGTCTGAAGCACTGTTCCATTTTTTAATATGAGTAGGTTCTGTCCAAAATTCCCATACTTTTTCTACTGGTGCTTGAATCGTCGTTTCTACGGTTACTTTTTTAGTTGTTTCCATTTTAATTCACGCCTCTCTTGATACTAAATTGGATAATAACATATGTAGCTTACTTTCTTGTGAGCGATTTCAAAAAATGAGATAATCCTTGTACACCTAAAGCATAAGTTAGGTGTACAAGAAATATCAATTACACATTATTATTGAAAGAGTTAATAATCACAGAAATTCTTCTGTTCTTTTATTATTACCAAGTCAACCAGCCACTAGTTTTCATATATTTGTGAATTAGGTCGTATTTTTCAATTCTGATTAAATGGTTCATACGATTTCGATATTTTCGATAATCGTCTTTTCGAACTTCTTTTACTTCTTTATCATAATGAACAGATTTTAATCCTTTTCTATATTCAAAAAGTTTTTCCTTTCGAGGATCTTTATAAATTTTCTTGTGACTTTTTTTCTGTTCATTATTCCAGTATGAAACTTCTAAATCTAACATTTCCTTCCCTGCTGCGGGGATTTAGATTATGGCATTTGCCATTAGTGCCGACCGCAACTAATAGAAGAACACTTTAGGATTATACAAGTTTTTCACTCCTTAAAAATTTCTCAATTATTTTAACGAAGGCTTTTATAAGTAATACTCCAGTAATTCTATTCTTAATTAGTATATTCGGTTTTTCTTCAGAGACTCCTTTCTTATTTAACTAAATTGACAGGTAGTTGAATAAGTACAGTAATAGAATTTTAAAATAAAAAAACAAACCATCATTTGAAAAGGTTTGTTTTTATTGGACTTATTTAATTTAGTTTTTGAGTGCTTGATTCGTTTAGACTAACTGTTGAGCCTTTAAATGATCTTTTAGGAAGACTCCAATTATAATGTACAGATAATAGTCTAAGTAGAACAATAACAATGAATAATAATAATAGTTCAAAATTTGTATCAACAAATTTATTTCCAATTAAAACGCCTACAAGTATTGCCCAAAAAGCGTATACTTCTGAGTGTAATACCATTGGTTTTCTTTTTGCTAGTAAATCTCGTACGATTCCGCCACCGATTCCAGTTAAGACAGATGCTACTATAACAGCGCTAACTGGTAATTTTAATTCCATAGCATAATTTGCTCCAAGAATCGCAAAAGCGGATAAACCGATTGAATCGAATAAAATATCTAATTTTTTAAATGGTTTATTTGATAATTGCGGAAAGAAAAAGATAATTGTCATCGCAACTAACGCAATTGTAAAATTTGTTGTTTGATTCCATAAATAGTTAATTGGATAACCTATTAATAAATTACGTAATGCACCGCCACCAAAGGCTGTAGCAAAGCCTAGAATATAGACACCAAATAAATCATAGTCTTCTTCCATAGCTACAACTGCACCACTTAATGCAAAGGAAATAGTACCAATAATGCTAAATAACTCCCATGTTTCCAAAAAGCAATTCCCCCGCCCTTAATAAAAAGATGAAAAATAGTCCAGATATCATTATAATAAAGAGACAGTTAAGAGTAAAGAATATTTATTGCTTAGAATTGGTTAAAGAAAAGGTGGAATTTTGTGTCGAATGAAATGAGAGAAAAAGCCATTTTAGTTGGATGTCAGCTTCAAAATGTAGATTATGATCGGTTTAATTATTCATTGGACGAATTAGCATCACTTACGAAAACAGCAAATGGAGAAGTAGTTTTAATAACTTCACAAAAAAGAACTAAATATCATCCAGCATTATACATAGGGACAGGTAAAGTAGAAGAGTTAGAGGCAGCAATTGCAGAGTTAGAACCTGATGTTGTTATTTTTAATAATGAACTAACTCCATCTCAAATACGTAATTTATCTGCAAGATTAGAAAAAAGGGTAATTGATCGTACACAATTAATATTAGACATATTTGCACAGCGAGCGAAAACAAAAGAAGGTAAATTACAGGTTGAACTGGCTCAATTACAATATTTGATGCCAAGATTAGTTGGTCAAGGGACTGAGTTATCAAGGCTTGGTGGAGGTATTGGTACAAGAGGACCAGGTGAAACAAAGCTAGAATCTGATCGTCGTCACATTCGAAAACGTATTGATGACATTAAACAGCAATTAAACATAGTCGTTGAACATCGTAAACGTTATCGTGAGCGACGTAAGAAAAATGAAATGTTTCATATTTCATTAGTAGGTTATACAAATGCAGGAAAATCAACATTATTTAACCGACTAACTAAATCTGATGTGTATGAGCAAGATTTACTGTTTGCGACATTAGATCCGACAACTAGAAAATTTGTTTTATCAAATGGTATGACAACTTTACTTACAGATACGGTTGGTTTTATTCAGGATTTACCAACTTCACTTATTGCTGCATTCCGTTCAACACTTGAAGAAGCAACGGAAGCAGATTTCATTCTTCATGTTGTCGATGCATCTCATGAAAATTATAAAAGCCATGAAGTAACAGTTTCTAAATTATTGAATGATTTAGATGTTGAAAATATTCCAATTTTAACTGTCTATAATAAAATAGATCAAGTTCATGAGGACTTTGTACCGTCACCATCCGAAGGTTTTATTGAAATGAGTGCTTTAAATGAAGATGATTTAAGTAAATTACGTCAAAGAATTGAATTTGAATGTAAACAGTATATGGAATATTTTGAGGCATTTGTACCAGCTTACGAGGGCAAATTAATTCATGAAATCAAAAAACTAACGATGATTGAATCAATCAACTTTAATGAAGAATCAGAAATCTATCAAATTACCGGGTACGTTTTCAAAGAACATTCAATTTATGATACTGTAAAAAGATATAGAATATATAAGGAGCAATAATCAATGCTAGAATTTTTATCAAACGGGGAAAAAATTGCACCATTAGTGGCAGATGTTGAAAAATTAATTTCAGAAGCCCATAAAGAAATTGACGAAGTGATTGAATATAACCAATTCAAAGTTTTACAAAGCTTTCGAAAACATAAAGTGAGTGATAGTCATTTTATCCCAACAACTGGTTATGGTTATGATGATATCGGAAGAGATACATTAGAAGAAATTTTTGCAGATGTTTTAGGTGGAGAAGCTGGTTTAGTGAGACCGCAAATCATTTCTGGAACTCATGCAATTTCAACTGCTTTATTTGGCGTACTAAGACCAGGGGATGAGCTTTTATACATTACTGGGAAGCCATACGATACATTAGAGGAAATCGTAGGGATTCGTGGGGAAAGTGGAAATGGCTCATTAAAAGACTTTGGAATTGGATACGAATCAATCGAATTAGTAAATGATGAACGAATCAATTATGAAAAAGTAGCAAATAAAATGACAAGTAATACGAAAGTAATCGGTATTCAGCGTTCAAAAGGTTACGGAACAAGACCTTCATATACAATTGAACAAATTAAAGAGATGATTGATTTTGTAAAAGAAATTGATCCAAATGTCATTGTTTTTGTAGATAATTGCTATGGTGAGTTTGTTGAAAAACTAGAGCCATGCCATGTAGGAGCAGATTTAATGGCAGGTTCATTAATTAAAAATCCTGGTGGTGGACTTGCCAAAACAGGTGGTTATATTGTAGGACGTAAAGATTTAGTCGAAAAATGTGGCTATCGTTTAACATCTCCTGGAATTGGACGTGAAGCTGGTGCTTCTCTTTATGCGTTACAAGATATGTATCATGGCTTTTTTATGGCGCCACATATTACTGGTCAAGCTTTAAAAGGAGCTTTATTTACTGCTGCATTTTTAGAAAAGCTTGGAATGAACACAAATCCTTCATGGGATGCAGTAAGAACTGATTTAATACAATCTGTTCAATTTGATGATAAAGAAAAAATGATAGCATTTTGTCAGGCAATTCAAGCGGCTTCACCAATCAATGCTCATTTTACGCCAACAGCAAACTATATGCCTGGATACGAAGACGATGTCATCATGGCAGCGGGGACATTTATCCAAGGTGCAAGTATTGAGTTAACAGCAGACGGTCCAATAAGAGCTCCTTATGTTGCATATGTTCAAGGTGGTTTAACATATGCTCATGTGAAAATCGCAATTTGTTCGGCAGTTAATTCTTTAATTGAAAAAAATCTATTAGAAATTTAAAATAAAATAGCTCATGACCTCTAGTCATGAGCTATTTTATATATGAAAATAATTGGGGACTTACTTTCATAATGAAAAAGGTTCTATCTATATTTCTATCTTACAGGTTAATTCTTAAATTAACCTTAACACTATCATTAAAATTTTGTAATGTTTATCTAATCTTGTATTAAGGTTAGGAGTATACGAGTATATAGAAGTTGGGTATACAGTATAGATTCAGTAATGTATGGAGGAAAAACAATGGAAAATCTACCTAATTGTCCTAAGTGTAATTCAGCATATACATACGAAGATGGAAATCTTTTAATTTGTCCGGAATGTGCTTATGAATGGACAATGGAAACAGAACATACGAATGACGAAACAATAGTAGTAAAAGATGCTAACGGAAATATTTTAAATGATGGGGATTCAGTTACAGTTATAAAAGATTTAAAAGTAAAGGGCACATCACTTGTCGTTAAAATTGGTACAAAAGTGAAAAGTATTCGATTAGTTGAAGGTGATCACGATATCGATTGTAAAATTGAAGGCTTTGGTGCCATGAAGTTGAAGTCTGAGTTTGTTAAAAAAGCGTAGTATCGTTATTTAAAATTTCTATTAAAAGAAAAATGCATCAAGTCAAAAGGCTCGATGCATTTGTTTTATATGTAAACTTGAGTAATATGATGATTATTTGAAAGGTCATAAGTTTTAATATGTTTTGGATTCAGCGGCTATTGTGAATTCTTTAGAATTAATATAGGAGAATGAATTATGAAACTTTTTCAAAGTAAAAATACTCATGATCATGCAAACAGCTGTTACCAAGAGATTCTAACACCTCTTGGTCAAGTTATGTTAGAACTAAATATTGATGACGAACGTTACACTAACTTAACTAAAATTTCGGATTGCTTTAAGCTCCATAATGGAGGCACTTTACTTAGTTATAAACAGCATCTCTTTATTGCCGAATTAGTAATTTGCAACCCTAATTATAAAATCCCTAATCATATGAAAGTTGAAAAAGTTATCGCTGGAATATGGAGGATTAAACCATTAGTTAAAAATTTAAAATGTAAGTTCGATACAAAATTAATACCAATCAATTTAAACGAAACTGTTTGTAGTTCTGATAGTGGACAAAATCTAGATGCCATAACATTTGAGTATAAAGAATTTAAAATGACGATTGGAACACAAGACGGAAATACATTATTAAACCGAGTACATGAAAAAGACATGATGGCGAATAAATTTAATCGATTGGATCAAGAATTTCCAGACAATATAATTCATTACAGGAAAGACTATACTGGACTTTCTGTGCCACTTACATCACTTGAAAGAAACGAAGTAACTCAAATTCATTTTGTTATCGCTTGGAATTATGCACTAGATGAATATGATAGTTCAACATGGTTTGCTGCTGATTTGTCTAGTAAAGCAATTCTTTCTGGTGAAGAATTAATTTAAATTTACTAAATAAAGTAAAAAATAATAGTTTGATATAAATTGATATTTGTTAAAATAAAAGAGATGTAATTAAACGTTTACATTCATTGATATTATTGCAATTATTTTTTTAAAATCGCACGACATAGAAGAAGGTTAACAACAGTTAATTTAAATTTATAAAAATATCACAATTTGTTCTAAATGCAAATCCCTCAATGTGTTTATATAGAATACATGAGGTGAGTGATTTGAAAGTTGATTCGATCGGTGGAACTGAACAAACTCTTAATCATATGAATAAAACATTGATACTTGCAAAAAGAGTAAGATTAAGACCAACTAAAGAACAAGAAACACAATTATGGAAATCAGTGGGAACTGCCAGATGGGCTTATAACTGGGCATTGTCCAAACAGAAAGAAAGCTATAAAAACAGTGGGAAGTTTATTTTTGATGGTCTGTTAAGAAAAGAATTAACAATATTAAAACAAACAGATGAATTTTCATGGCTTTATGAAGTATCGAATAATAT